>JACZKT010000120.1 GCA_014859905.1 Rubrivivax sp. | reverse complement strand
TGCGACGCTGGGGCCGACGGTCTTCGATCGCGTGCAGGCTGCAAACACCATCGGCACGGTGGCCATGCTGCTGCTGTCGGTGCTGGGCTTCCTCACCGGGCGGCCCGAGTTCCTGGACCTCGCGCTCGTCTATGGGCTGCTCAACGTGGTGGGCACCGTGGCCGTGCTCAAGTTCTTCCGCTTCGGCAACCTCGGGGATCCCGGTGAAACGGCAGACACCGCGGACCCGGCAACAAGGACCGGCCCATGAGCTTGTTGATCGACGTCCTAAGCTGGGCCTGCCTGCTGGCCGGCAGTGCGTTCTGCATCGTCGGCGCCACCGGGCTGTTGCGCATGCCCGACTTCTACACCCGCATGCACGCCGCCAGCGTGGTCGACACGCTGGGCGCCGGCTTCATGCTGCTGGGCCTGCTGCTGCAGGCCGGCCTTACGCTGGTGGCGGTGAAGCTGGTGATGATCGGCGCGCTGCTGCTGCTCACCAGCCCCACCGCGACGCACGCCCTGGCGCGCGCCGGCTTTGCGCGCGGGCTCAAGCCGCTGCTCGCCGCCGAGGAGGGTGCGCCATCGAAACCCTGATCATCAACGTCCTGCTGGTGCTGATGGCGGCCACCGTGGTGTCGCTCGGCCGCAGCCGCAACCTGTTCTCGGTGGTCGTGCTCGGCGGCGCCTACAGCTTCATGATGGCCACCGTGCTGGTGGCCATGGACGCGGTGGACGTGTCGATGACGGAGGCCTCGGTGGGCGCCGGCATCTCCACCGTGCTTTTCCTGGGCGCGCTCTACCTGTGCGACAGCGAGGAGGCCAAGCCGATGCACAAGCCCTGGCTGCCGCTGGCGGTGTCGGTGGCGGTGGGTGCCATGCTGGTCTACGGCTCGCTCGGGCTGCCGATGTTCTCCGACGGCCGGGCGCCCATCCACACGCACGTGGCTCCGCACTACCTGCAACAGGGGGTGAAGGAGACCGGCGTGCCCAATGTCGTGACCGCGGTGCTGGCCAGCTACCGCGGCTACGACACGTTGGGTGAGACGACGGTGGTCTTCACCGCCGGTGCGGGTGTGGTGGCACTGCTGCGCCAGCGTCGCCGCAAGAAGGACGGCAGCGCATGAAGAACGATCTCGTGCTGCGGGTGGTGGCCAAGCTGCTGATCCCGTACATCCTGCTGTTCGCGCTGTACGTGCAGTTCCACGGCGATTTCGGCCCCGGCGGTGGTTTCCAGGCCGGCGTGATCATCGCCGCAGCGATGATCTTCTATGGCTTGATCTACGGCCTGCCGGCGGTGCGCAAGGCGGTGCCAGAGCCGCTGGTCGAGTCGATGATGGCCGTGGGCGTGCTGATCTACGGCGGTGTCGGCCTGGCCGGGCTGCTGCTCGGCGGCAACTTCCTCGACTACTTCGTGCTCGACCCCGACCCGGTGCACGGGCAGGAGCGTGGCATCTTCTGGGTCGAGGTCGGGGTGGCGGTCACCGTCGCCGGCGTGATGCTGAAGATCTTCTACATGTTCGCCGACCGCGGCAAGGTCGACCTGTCATGAACGGGCCCGCTGGCCTGCCCGGCCTGCTCGGGCACTTCAGCTACTTCGTCACCATGTTCCTGCTCGTGGCGGGCCTGTTCGTCGTCATCGCGCGCGGCAACCTGATCAAGAAGCTGGTCGGCCTGGGCGTCTTCCAGACCTCGGTGTACCTGCTGTACATCGCACCGGGCAAGCTCGTCGGCGGCACGGCGCCGATCATCAGCGACGCCTTCACCGTCTATTCCAACCCGCTGCCGCACGTGCTGATCCTGACTGCCATCGTCGTCGGCGTGGCCACGCTCGCGCTGGGCCTGGCGCTCGTGGTGCGCATCCGCGAGGCCTACGGCACGATCGAGGAAGACGAGATCCTGCTGCTGGAGGCCGGCCCGGCGGCGGACGAAGACCGATGAGTCTGGCGACCCATCTGCCTGCGCTGCAGGTCGTGCTGCCGCTGCTGGCCGCACCGCTGACGGTGCTGCTGCGCCGGCCCGGCCTGGCCTTTGCCGTGGCGGTGGCCGTGAGCTGGTGCGCGCTGGCCATCGCGGTGACGCTGGCGCTCCAGGTGCACGGCAGCGGCGCCATCTCCTACGTCATCGGCAATTGGCCGGTGCCGATAGGCATCGAGTACCGCGTCGATGCCCTGTCGTCGGTGATGCTGGTGCTGGTGTCGGGCCTTGCGTCGGTGGTGCTGCCGTACGCCCGCGGCAGCATCGAGCGCGAGATCCCGGCGCCTCAGCACTACCTCTTCTACACCATGTTCCTGCTGTGCATGACGGGCCTGCTGGGTATCGCGATCACCGGTGACGCCTTCAACATCTTCGTCTTCCTGGAGATCTCGTCGCTGTCGACCTACGTGCTGATCGCCCTCGGCCGCGACCGCCGCGCGCTGGTGGCTGCTTACCAGTACCTGATCATGGGCACCATCGGTGCCACCTTCATCGTCGTCGCCATCGGCCTGCTGTACCTGATGACGGGCACGCTGAACCTGGGCGACATGGGCCGGCGCATCGCCGGCGTCAGCGGCACGCGTCCGGTGCTCGCGGCGCTGGCCTTCCTGACCGTGGGTGTGTCGCTGAAGCTGGCGCTGTTCCCCTTGCACCAGTGGCTGCCGAATGCCTACGCATACGCGCCGTCGGCGGTGTCGGCCTTCGTTGCCGCCACCGCCACCAAGGTGGCGGTGTACGTGCTGCTGCGCTTCTATTTCGGCGTCTTCGGGGAAGCGCAGGTCTTTGCTCGCCTGCCGATGGCGCAGATGATGCTGGTGCTGGCCCTGGCGGGCATGTTCGCCGCCAGCACGATGGCGATCTTCCAGACCGACCTGAAGCGCCTGTTCGCCTACTCGAGCGTATCGCAGATCGGCTACATCATCCTCGGCCTGTCCTACGACTCGGCCACCGGCCTCACCGCCACCATCGTGCACCTGTTCAACCACGGCGTGACCAAGGGTGCCGTCTTCCTGTTGCTGGGCATCGTGGTGGCAGCGGTCGGCGGCGTCACGCTCGTGCGTGTGCAGGGCCTGGGCCGGCTCATGCCCTGGACCAGTGCCGGCATTGTGCTGGCCGGGATGTCGTTGATCGGCGTGCCCGGCACCGCCGGCTTCGTGACCAAGTGGTACCTGGTGCTGGCGGCACTGGAAAAGGGGCAATGGTGGCTGGTGTTCCTGATCGTGGCATCGTCGCTACTGTCGCTGGTCTACGTCTGGCGCTTCGTCGAAGCCGCCTACTTCCGTGAGCCGCGCAAGGACATCGTGCCTGCGGCCGTGCCGCTGTCGATGACCCTGCCGACGGCGCTGCTGCTGGCCGCCGTGGTGATCTTCGGCGTCGACACCACCTACACCGTCGATCCCGCGGTGCGGGCCGCCGAGATGCTGCTGGGAGGGCCACGCTGATGGCGCCCGAGCAGGCAGTACTGGCGGCTCTGGCCGTGCCCCTGGCGGGCGCGGCATTGATCGCGCTGGCGGGCCGCGCGCCCAAGCTGCGCGAGACAGTGACGCTGACCACCGCGGCGGCCTTGCTGGGTTGCGTGCTGACGCTGCTGCCGGCGGTGCTGGCCGGCGCGCGGCCAGCAGTGGCGCTGTTCGAACTGCTGCCGGGCCTCGAGATCACGATGCGTGTCGAACCGCTGGGCATGCTGTTCGCGCTCGTCGCGTCGGGGCTGTGGATCGTCAACTCCCTGTATTCCATCGGCTACATGCGCGGCAACCGGGAAGGCAGGCAGACGCGCTTCTACATCTGTTTCGCGCTCGCGCTGTCGGCCACCATGGGCATCGCCTTCGCGGCCAACCTGTTCACGCTGTTCCTGTTCTACGAACTGCTCACGCTGGTGACCTACCCGCTGGTCACGCACCACGGCACCGACAAGGCGCGCCAGGGCGGCCGCGTCTACCTCGGTTTGCTGCTGGGCACCTCCACGGTATTCCTGCTGCCGGCGCTGGTCTTCATCTGGCACCTCGCCGGCACCACCGACTTCACACCCGGCGGCATACTCCAGGGCCGGCTGGGGCACAACGAACTGGCGGCGCTGCTGGCGCTCACGGTGTACGGCATCGGCAAGGCGGCGCTGATGCCTTTCCACCGCTGGTTGCCGGCGGCCATGGTGGCGCCGACGCCGGTGTCGGCGCTGCTGCACGCGGTGGCCGTGGTGAAGGCCGGCGTGTTCAGCATCGTCAAGGTCATCGTCTACATCTTCGGCGTCGACAACCTGGCCGCGGCCGGCACCGGCGGCGCGGCCGACTGGCTGGTGGCGGTGGCGGGTTTCACGATCCTGGCCGCGTCGGTGGTGGCACTCGGCGCCGACAACCTGAAGCGTCGGCTGGCCTACTCGACGATCAGCCAGCTCTCCTATGTCGTGATGGCAGCAGCACTGCTGGCGCCGCTGTCGCTGGTGGGGGCCGTGCTGCACATCGCCGCGCATGCCTTCAGCAAGATCACGCTGTTCTTCGCCGCCGGCGCCATCTACACCGCCGCCCACAAGACCGAGGTCAGCCAGCTCGACGGCATCGGCCGGCGCATGCCCTGGACGATGGCGGCTTTCACCATCGGCGCGCTGTCGCTGATCGGCATGCCGCCTTTTGCCGGCGTGATCAGCAAGTGGTACATCGTGGCGGGGGCCTTCGCGTCCGAGAGCCGGTTCGCGGCGGTGGTGATCCTGGCCAGCACGCTGCTGAACGCAGCGTACTTCCTGCCCATCGTCCATCGCGCCTATTTCCGGCCGCTGGATGCCGAGGCGCTCGCCCACCCGCACGGCGAAGCGCCGTTGCCGATGGTCGCGGCGATGGTCGTGACCGCCGCGGCGACCACGGCCATGTTCTTTTTCCCGAACATCTTTCTGCAACTGGCGCAGGCCGTCGCCATGGGACGCGGATCATGAACCGTCAAGTCGAACCCGCCGCCACCGAACCGCTGCGCTGGCTGGATCGCGCCGAAAACGTGCGCAAGGTGTATTGCTCGGTCTGGGTGGTCTGCGCCCTCTTGCTCGTCGTCGAGCCGTTCATCGACAAACACGGCGAGACGGACATCGAGCACCTGTTCGGCTTCCATGGCTTCTACGGACTCGTCGCCTGCGTCGCCCTGGTGCTCGCCGCCAAGCTGCTGCGCCGTGTGCTGATGCGGCCGGAAAACTACTATGACGATCGCTGAGCTGTCGCCGGGCCTGACGCTGATCGTCGGCAGCTGGCTGATTCCGCTGCTGCACGGGCGGCTGCGCAGCGCCTACCTGGTGCTGCTGCCCCTGCTCGGCCTGGCCCATCTCGCGCTGCTGTCCACCGGCGAGTTCGGCATGGTCCACTTCCTCGGCCACAAGCTGGTGCTGCTGCGCGTGGACCGCTGGAGCATGGTGTTCGGCTGGATCTTCATGATCGCGACCCTGATCGCGGCGATCTACGCCCTGCATCTGCGGTCCCCTCTGCAGGCAACAGCCGGTTTCGCCTACGCCGGCAGCGCCATCGGCGCTGTCTTTGCCGGCGACCTGATGACGCTGTTCGTCTACTGGGAACTCAGCGCCGTCACCTCCGCGCTCCTGGTCTGGGCCGGCGGCACCGTTTCCGCCTATCGCGCCGGCATGCGCTATCTGTTCGTGCAGATCACGTCCGGCGTGCTGCTCTTCTTCGGTGCCGTGGTGCAGCTGAACGCGACGGGATCGCTGGCCTTCGAGCACATCGGGCTCGACGGCCCCGGCGGCTGGCTGATCTTCGCCGCCTTCGGCATCAAGTGCGCCTTCCCCTTGCTGCACAACTGGCTGCAGGACGCCTACCCCGAAGCGTCGGAAGTGGGCACGGTCTTTCTCTCGGCCTTCACGACCAAGCTGGCTGTGTATGCCCTGGCGCGCGGCTTTGCCGGCACCGAGCTGCTGATTCCGATCGGCGCGGTGATGACCGCGTTTCCGATCTTCTACGCCGTGATCGAGAACGACCTGCGCAAGGTGCTCGCCTACAGCCTCAACAACCAGCTCGGCTTCATGGTCGTCGGCATCGGCATCGGTACCGAACTGTCGCTGAACGGCACCGCAGCCCATGCCTTCACCCACATCCTCTACAAGGCGCTGCTGTTCATGTCGATGGGTGCCGTGCTGCTGCGCGTGGGCACCGTCAAGGGCTCGGAACTCGGCGGTCTGTACAAGTCCATGCCGCTGACGACGATCTTCTGCATCATCGGCGCCGCATCCATCTCCGGCGTGCCGCTGTTCAGCGGCTTCGTCAGCAAGTCGATGATCCTGTCGGCGGCCGGGCAAGGCGCCTACCTGGTGACCTGGGCCGTGCTGCTGTTCGCCTCCGCCGGCGTGTTCCACCATTCAGGCATCAAGATTCCCTACTTCGCCTTCTTCGCCCACGACTCCGGCAAGCGCTGCCAGGAGGCGCCGCTCAACATGCTGATCGCGATGGGCATCGCTGCATTCCTGTGCATCGGCATCGGCGTGATGCCCGGGCCGCTGTACGCGCTGCTGCCCTATGCGGTGGACTTCGCACCGTATTCGGCTTCGCACGTGCTGGCGCAAATGCAGCTGCTGATGTTCTCTGCGCTGGCCTTCTCGATCCTGATGTGGACGCGCATCTACCCGCCGGAACTGCGTTCGGTCAACCTGGACTTCGACTGGTTCTGGCGCCGGCTGCTGCCCGCTCTGGTGGGGGTTGCCGGCGCCGTGGCG
>JACZKT010000119.1 GCA_014859905.1 Rubrivivax sp. | reverse complement strand
CTGCGGCAGGCGCCGTCGGTGGCGCCTGCCGCAGCGCCTCGCGCCGGTGGCGCCACCAGCTGGGCAGCATGGTCAGCACGCCGAGGGCACAGCCGGCGGCAAAGGCGGCCAGCACCACGATCACCATCGGCGTGCGCCATTCGACGCCGAAGAACCAGTGCACGACGGCGACCTGCTGGTTGTTCAGCGCAAAGGCGAACAGCGTGAAGAAGATGAAGGCCCTGAACAGCCAGACGAGGAGTCGCATGCGGCGCCGATTCTAGGGCGCGGCCATCCGTGGCCGGGCTTCAATCGGCCGTGGTCGCGGCCGCCGGCTGGGCGTCGACCGATTCGCGCAAGGCCTTGCCGGGCTTGAAGTGCGGTACCAGCTTTTCGGGGATCACCACCTGCTCGCCGCTGCGCGGGTTGCGCCCCACGCGGGGCGGTCGGTGGTTGATGGAGAAGCTGCCGAAGCCGCGGATCTCGATGCGGTGGCCACGCGCCAGCGCATCCGACATGGCGTCGAGGATGGTCTTGACGGCGAACTCGGTATCGCGCTGCGTGAGCTGCGCAAAGCGTTCGGCAAGCAGGGCGACGAGGTCGGAGCGGGTCATGAGTGAGCTGGGGCCTGGGTTGCGCGCCCGCCCGCGCGAGCAACGCCCGTGCGTGCGATTGGGCGTGCCGGCCCCGCACAAGCAGGGCCGGAAACGCTGCCGCCGTTACTCCTTTTGCGTGTCGAGCTTGGCCCGCAGCAGAGCGCCCAGGCTCGTGGTGCCGGCGTTCTCACGTTCGCTGGTCTGCGCGATGCGTTGCATCGCTTCCTGCTGGTCGGCGTTGTCCTTGGCCTTGATGGAGAGCTGGATCGAACGCATCTTGCGGTCGACGTTGATCACCATCACGCTGACTTCGTCGCCTTCCTTGAGCATGTTGCGCGCGTCTTCGACGCGGTCGCGGCTGATCTCGGAAGCCCGCAGGTAGCCGGTGACGTCTTCGTTGAGCTGGATCTCGGCGCCGCGCGGGTCGACCGACTTGACCGTGCCGGTGACGACCGCGCCGCGGTCGTTGAGCGTGGTGAAGCTGGTGAACGGATCGACGTCGAGTTGCTTGATGCCCAGGCTGATGCGCTCGCGCTCGACATCGATGGCCAGCACCAGGGCTTCGACCTCCTGGCCCTTCTTGTAGTTGCGCACTGCGGCCTCGCCCGGCTCGTGCCAGGACAGGTCGGACAGGTGCACCAGGCCGTCGATGCCGGCCGACAGGCCGATGAAGACGCCGAAGTCGGTGATGCTCTTGACGGGGCCCTTGACCTTGTCGCCGCGCTTGACGGTGGCGCTGAACTCTTCCCACGGGTTGGCCTTGCACTGCTTCATGCCCAGGCTGATGCGGCGCTTGTCCTCGTCGATCTCGAGCACCATGACCTCGACCTCCTCGCCGAGCGTCACCACCTTGGCGGGGGCGACGTTCTTGTTGGTCCAGTCCATCTCGGAGACGTGCACCAGGCCTTCGATGCCGGGCTCGATCTCGACGAAGGCACCATAGTCGGCGATGTTCGTGATCTTGCCGAACAGGCGCGTGCCGTTGGGGTAGCGGCGCGACACGCCGTGCCAGGGGTCGTCACCCAGCTGCTTGATGCCCAGCGAAACACGGTTCTTCTCGGCGTCGAACTTCAGCACCTTGGCCTGCAGTTCCTGGCCGACGGTGACCACTTCGCTCGGGTGGCGCACACGGCGCCAGGCCATGTCGGTGATGTGCAGCAGGCCGTCGATGCCGCCGAGGTCGACGAAGGCGCCGTACTCGGTGATGTTCTTGACGACGCCGTTGACGATGGCACCCTCGTGCAGCGTCTCCAGCAGCTTGGCGCGTTCCTCGCCCATCGAAGCCTCGACGACGGCGCGGCGCGACAACACGACGTTGTTGCGCTTGCGGTCGAGCTTGATGACCTTGAACTCCATCGTCTTGCCCTCGAACGGGCTCATGTCCTTGACCGGGCGCGTGTCGAGCAGGCTGCCGGGCAGGAAGGCGCGGATGCCGTTGACCAGCACCGTGAGGCCGCCCTTGACCTTGCCGTTGACGGTGCCGGTGACGAATTCGCCCGATTCGAGCGAGTTCTCCAGCGACATCCACGACGCCAGGCGCTTGGCCTTGTCGCGCGACAGGATGGTGTCGCCGTAGCCGTTCTCGACGGCGTCGATGGCCACCGAGACGAAATCGCCGACCTGGACCTCGAGTTCGCCCTGGTCGTTCTTGAATTCTTCGATGGCCACGTAGGACTCGCTCTTGAGCCCGGCGTTGACGACGACGTGGTTGAACTCGATGCGCACGACTTCGGCGGAGATGACCTCGCCGACGCGCATGTCGTTGCTCTTCAGGGATTCTTCAAACAGTGCGGCGAAGGAATCGCTGCCACCGGTGGTGGTGACGGTAGTTTGGACAGACATGGGTTTCCTGGAGCCCGGAGGAGTGGAGTGCAGAGCCGGGCGATGCATGCGGCGGGTGCCGCGGGTGGAAGTTGAAAAAATCCGTCGCGCCTGGGGCCTGCCGGCCACTGGTAGGAGCGCGATGGACGCCTGTGAACCGCCCCGGCGCAGCTGGATAGCTACGCCGGGAACGGCCCGCGCTGCTGCCACCAACCCAACACCCGCTGCACCGACTCTTCGATGCTCAGGTGCGAGTTGTCGAGCAACTGCGCGTCTTCGGCGGGCTCCAAGGGGGCGACGCTGCGGCCCTTGTCGCGTGCGTCGCGTGCCTCGAGGTCTGCGCGAAGGTCTGCGATGCTAGCCGAAATTCCTTTTGAAATCAACTGCTTATGGCGCCGTTCGGCGCGTTCGGTAGGGCTTGCGGTGAGAAACACCTTGAGCGCGGCGTCCGCAAAGACCACGGTACCCATGTCGCGTCCGTCGGCCACCAGCCCCGGCACACGGCGCAAGGCGAGTTGCGCGTCGTGCAAGGCGCGTCGCACGCCCGGGTGCGCCGACACGCGCGAGGCGAGCAGGCCGGTCGATTCGAGCCGCAGTTCTTCAGTGATGTCGCGCCCGCGCAGCCACGTGCGGCCGCCTTCGAAACGCAGGTCCAGCTGGCCGGCCAGGCGCGCCACGGCGGCCTCCTCGTCGGGCGAGATGCCGTCCCACTGCGCCGCCAGGCCGGTGGCGCGGTACAGCGCGCCGGAGTCGAGCAGGTGCCAGCCCAGCGCGGCAGCCAGCGCCGCGGCGAGCGTCCCTTTGCCGGACGCGGTGGGGCCGTCGATGGTGATCACCGGCACGTCCTCGGGCGCTGCCGTCGCGACGCTGAACAGCGTCTCGAAATAGTCGGGGAAGGTCTTGGCCACGCAGCGCGGGTCGAGGATGCGCAGCGGCACGTGGCCGCCGGCGAGCGGATTGAACGCGGCCAGCGCCAGGCACATCGCCATGCGGTGGTCGTCGTAGGTGCGGATCACCGCCGGCAGCCACTTCGTCGGGGGCCAGACTTCGATGAAGTCGTCGCCTTCGACGACGGCCGCGCCGACCTTGCGCAACTCCGCGGCCATGGCGGCGATGCGGTCGGTTTCCTTGACGCGCCAGCTGGCGATCCCGGTGAGAAGGGTCGGCGTGTCGGCATAGAGCGCCATCACGGCCAGTGTCATGGCGGCGTCGGGGATGTGCTTGCAGTCCAGCGTGATGCCGGCCAGCGGCCAGCGGCCGCGTTGCACCTGCAGCCAGCCGGGGCCGCTGCTGAGCTGCGCGCCCATGGCCCGAGCTGCGTCGACGAAACGGATGTCGCCCTGGATCGAGTCGCTGCCCACGCCTTCGATGCGGATCGGCGCAGCCGCCGTTGCGGCGAGGGCTCCCAACGCGATGAAGTACGACGCCGACGAGGCATCACCCTCGACGTGGATCGCCCCTGGCGTCTGGTAGCGGCTGCCAGGCGGCACGGTGAATCGCTGCCAGCCCTCGCGCACCACCTGGATGCCGAAGCGCGCCAGCAGCGCCAGCGTGATGTCGATGTAGGGCTGGGAGATGAGCTCGCCCTCGACCTCGATCACGATGGCGTCCTGGTCCGCCACCAGCGGCAGGGCCAGCAACAAGGCGGTCAGGAATTGGCTCGAGACGTCGCCCCGCACGCGGATCGGAGTCGTCGTCGCCAGGCGCCCGCCCGCCGTGCCGCTGATGCGCAGCGGCGGATAACCCGGCGTGCCGAGGTCTTCGATCGTGCAGCCGAGCGGCCGCAGCGCGTCGACCAGGTCCCGGATCGGCCGCTCGTGCATGCGCGCCACGCCGCTGAGCTCGAAGCGTCCACCTTGAGTGGCCGCCAGTACGGCCAGCGCGGCGGCCAGTGGCCGCATCGCGGTGCCTGCGTTGCCCAGGAAGAGCTGCGCCTCATGCACCGCCAGGCGGCCGCCCAGGCCGGTGACGTGCAGCGCGCCGTCGTCACGGCGCAGCCCGCAACCCAGCGCGGCCAGCGCATCCAGCATGACGCGCGTGTCGTCCGAGTCGAGCAGGTCGTGCACCGCCGTCGTGCCCTGGGCCAGGCCGGCGAGCAGCAGCACGCGGTTGGAAATGCTCTTGCTGCCCGGCAGCCGGACCGTGCCCGCCGCGCTACGCAGCGGCGGCAGGTCGAGATAGGGGATGTCGAACATGGGCGGGCAATCGATGGCGTTCAGTCTGGCAGCGGGTCGTGCCCCACCGGCAACGACGGGGCGGGGGCCGCCATTCAGGGCTTGCCCGAGCCAGGGATGCGCAGCGCGCCCATCTGCCAGCTGGCACGGCCGGCGGCAGGTCCGCGGATCAGGTCTTCCAGGGCCGCGCCATTGGCCTCGCGCAGGGCGTGCTCGAACGCGTCGAGCGCATGGCGAAAGCGCTGCGACTGCTTGAGCACTTCCTCCCGGTTGGCGACCAGGATGTCGCGCCAGGTCTCGGGGCTGCTGGCCGCGATGCGCGTGAAGTCGCGGAAGCCCGGCCCGGCCAGTGACAGGAAGTCCTTGCCTGCCGGCTGGTTGACGACGGCGCTGAAGTAGGCGAAGGCCAGCAGGTGTGGCAGATGGCTCACGGCAGCGAAGGCCGCATCGTGGTTCTCGGGCGTCATCTTCAGCACCTGCGCGCCGATGGCGCTCCAGGCGTCGGTGGCCTTCTGCACGAGAGCGGGCGCCGTTTGCGCCAGCGGCGTCAGGATCACCTGGCGACCGCTGAACAGACCGGCGTCGGCGTTCTGGATGCCCGACACCTCCTTGCCCGCGATCGGGTGCGCCGGCACGAAGGAGGCAACGCGCTCGCGCAGCACGCGCCGCGCCGCGTCGACGACGTCGCGCTTGGTGCTGCCCACGTCCATGAACAGCACGCCGGGCTCCACCAGGTGGCGGATGGCCTTGAAGGTGGTCTCGGTGGCCGCCACCGGCACGGCGATGAGAACGATGTCGGCGCCCGCCACGGCGAGCAGCGCCGATTCGGCCGCGACGTCGATGACACCGAGCTTCTTCGCAAGGTCGGTGGTGGAAGGCGACTTGCTGTAGCCGACGACCCGCTTGACCAGCCCCGCGCGCTTGAGCGCCAGCGCGAAGGAACCGCCCATGAGGCCGCAGCCGATGAGACCGAGCTGGTTGAACATGCTCAGTGCACGTCGATCGGGTAGGTGCCGAGCACCTTGAAGAACGCGCACACTTCGCGCAGCGCCGCCAGCGCCGCTGCCACGTGCGGCTCGGCCGGGTGGCCCTGAAGGTCGATGTAGAAGTAGTACTCCCACTGCCCGGAACGCGCCGGGCGCGACTCGAAGCGACTCATCGACACGCTGTGCGTCTTCAGTGGCACCAGCATGTCGTGCACCGCCCCCGGCCGGTTGGCCACCGACACCACCAGACTGGTGCAGTCGTGGCCCGAGGCCTGTGGCACCGGGTGGCGCTGCGGATGGGTGACGATGGCGAAGCGGGTGCGGTTGTGCGGGTCGTCCTGGATCGCCGGTGCCACCACGTGCAGGCCGTATTCGCTGGCCGCGCGGTCGCTGGCGATGGCGGCCAGCGTCGGATCCAGGCCGGCCAACCTGGCGCCTTCGGCGTTGCTGGCCACCGGCCGGCGCTCGGCGTTGGGCAGGTGGTTGGACAGCCAGGAATGGCACTGCGCCAGCGCCTGCGGGTGTGCCAGCACGGCGCTGATGCCTTCCAGCGAGTCGCTGCGTCGCAGCAGGTTGTGGCGCACGAAGAGGCTGGTCTCGCCGATGATGAACAGCGGTGTGTGCAGGAACAGGTCGAGCGAGCGTGCAACCACGCCCTCGGTGCTGTTCTCCACCGGCACGACGCCGAAATCGGCGGCCCCTGCCGTGGTGGTGCGGAAGACCTCGTCGATGCTGGCGCAGGGCACGCGCGTGATCGACGAGCCGAAGTAGCCCAGCGCCGCCCCTTCGCTGAAGGTGCCGGCCGGCCCCAGGTAGGCCACCCGCGTGGGTGTCTCCAGCGAACGGCAGGCCGACATGATCTCGCGCCAGATCGGCGCCACGCTGTCGGCGGCCAGCGGGCCGGTGTTGGCGGCCTTCAGGCCGTCGATGACCTGCGCCTCGCGCTCGGGGCGGAACACCACCGAGCCTTCGCGCTTCTTGATTTCGCCCACCGTCAGCGCCAGGCTGGCACGGCGGTTCAGCAGCGCCAGCAGTTCGCGATCGACGGCGTCGATCTGCTGGCGCAGCGCCTGCAGTTCAGGGTTCGGGGGGCTGTCGGTCATCGAGCGTTGGCTGGTCTGCGCACGCGCGGACTACTTCTTCGGTCCCGACGCGGCGGCCGCTGCCGGCGTCAGTCCGAGCCGACGCGAGATCGACTGATCCAGTGCCCGAAGCTTCGGTTCGATGGTGCCGCGGGTGTCGCTGACCAGCCTCTCTCCCAGCGTGCGCTGGACCTCGGCCATCGTCGTCTGAAACCTGCGTTGAACCGACGACTCGAGTGAGGTCACGATCTGCTTCAACTCGTCTTCGCTGAAGCGTTCGGCAAGCACCGCGCCGAGCGTGCCTGGGGCGAGGGCGACAGCCCGCTGGCGGGTGAGCGCACTGATCTCCTCGAAGTAGTTCTTCATGTCGGCCTCGATGTCACGTGCAACCGCCTCGCGCCTGTCCTCGGGCACGCGCTGCTGCAAGATCGAACCGATCTGCTGGCGCATTTGCATCAACGGGGCGGCAGCCACGCTGTTGCCGAAGTTCTCTATGCCGGCTTTCTGGAGTTCCAGCACGCGCGCCACAAGTTCCTTCTTGGCGGTGCTCGCGGGTGTCGCCGGCGCGGCAGTCTGCGCCTGTGCCAGCATGGAAACTGCCAGGGCAGCGGTGATCACGAAAACTTTGAACATCAATTGCTTTCCGTTGCGGTGCCGTCGGCACCCTGTGGCCCCTCTGGCCCCTCGTCGACCTCGCCCGGCGCATCGTTCTCCACGATGCGCTGCAGCCCCGAGAGCTTGGTGCCGTCGTCCAGCGCGATCAGCGTCACGCCTTGCGTGGCGCGGCCGAGCTCGCGGATCTCGGACACCCTTGTGCGCACGAGCACGCCCTTGTCGGTGATGAGCATGATCTCGTCGGCCGGACGCACCAGCGTGGCGGCGACGACGCGGCCGTTGCGCTCGCTCTGCACGATGGCGATCATGCCCTTGCCGCCACGGCCGTGGCGTGTGTACTCGACGATGCTGGTGCGCTTGCCGTAGCCGTTTTCGGTGGCGGTGAGCACGCTCTGCGTTTCGTCTTCGGCGACCAGCATCGCGATCACGTTCTGGCCTTCGTCCAGCGTCATGCCCTTGACGCCGCGCGCCTGCCGGCCATGGGCGGTGACTTCATCCTCGTCGAAGCGCACGGCCTTGCCGCCGTCGCTGAACAGCATCACGTCATGCTTGCCGTCGGTGAGCGCGGCGCCGATCAGCACGTCGCCTTCGTCAAGCGTCACGGCAATGATGCCGGCCTTGCGCGGGTTGCTGAAGTCTTCCAGCGGTGTCTTCTTCACCACCCCCAGTGCGGTGGCCATGAAGACGTAGTGGTCGGCCGGGAAGCTGCGGAATGCGCCGGTCAGCGGCAGCACCACGGTCACCTTCTCGCCGGTCTGCAGCGGGAACATGTTGACGATCGGCCGCCCGCGCGAGTTTCGCGAGCCTTGCGGCACTTCCCACACCTTCAGCCAGTAGACACGGCCGCGGTCGCTGAAGCACAGGATCCAGTCGTGCGTGTTGGCGATGAAGAGCTGGTCGATCCAGTCGTCTTCCTTGGTCTGCGTGGCCTGCTTGCCGCGGCCGCCGCGGCGCTGCGCTCGGTATTCGCCCAGCGGCTGGCTCTTGATGTAGCCGGTGTGGCTGAGCGTGACCACCATGGCGGCCGGCGTGATCAGGTCCTCGGTGCCGAGCTCCAGCGCGTTGCGTTCGATGACGCTGCGTCGCGTGCCGGCCTTGCTCTGGCCGAACTCCTGGCGCAGCGCTGCCAGCTCGGCGGCGATGATCGCGGTGACGCGATCGGGGCGGGCCAGGATGTCCAGCAGGTCGGCGATCTGCGCCATGACCTCGCGGTACTCGCCGATGATCTTGTCCTGCTCCAGGCCGGTGAGCCTTTGCAGCCGCATCTGCAGGATTTCCTGCGCCTGGTCGTCACTCAGCCGGTACAGCCCGTCGGCCTGCAGGCCGACGCTGGCGGGCAATCCTTCGGGGCGGTAGGCGGCGCGGCCGCCGGCGGTGCTGCCCTCGGCGCGCGACAGCATCTCGCGCACCATGGCCGAGTCCCAGCTCTTGGCCATCAGCGCCGCCTTTGCCACCGGCGGCGTGGGACTGGTCTTGATGGTCTCGATGAACTCGTCGATGTTGGCCAGCGCCACCGCCAGGCCTTCGAGCACATGGCCGCGTTCGCGCGCCTTCTTCAGCTCGAACACCGTGCGCCGGGTGACGACCTCGCGCCGGTGCTCGAGGAAGATCTCGATCAGCTGGTGCAGGTTGCACAACTTGGGCTGGCCGTCGATCAAGGCCACCATGTTGATGCCGAAGGTGTCCTGCAGCTGCGTATGCTTGTACAGGTTGTTCAGCACCACCTCGGGCACCTCGCCGCGCTTGAGCTCGATCACCACGCGCATGCCGGACTTGTCGCTCTCGTCCTGGATGTGGCTGATGCCTTCGATCTTCTTGTCCCGCACCAGTTCGGCGATGCGCTCGAGCAGCGTCTTCTTGTTGACCTGGTAGGGGATCTCGTCGACGATGATGGCCTGCCGCTGGCCGCGGTCGATGTCCTCGAAGTGGCACCTGGCGCGCATCACGACGCGGCCGCGGCCGGTGCGGTAACCCTCGCGCACGCCACTCAGTCCGTAGATGATGCCGGCGGTGGGGAAGTCGGGCGCCGGGATGATCTCCATCAGCTCGTCGAGCGACGCCTCGGGGTTCTTCAGCAGGTGCAGGCAGGCGTCGACGACCTCGTTGAGGTTGTGCGGTGGGATGTTGGTGGCCATGCCCACGGCAATGCCGGCGCTGCCGTTGACCAGCAGGTTGGGCAGCCGAGTCGGCAGCACCGTGGGTTCCTTCTCCGAACCGTCGTAGTTGGGCGCGAAGTCGACGGTTTCCTTGTCGAGGTCCTCGAGCATCTCGTGCGCGATCTTCGACAGCCGGATTTCGGTGTAGCGCATGGCCGCGGCGTTGTCGCCGTCGACGCTGCCGAAATTGCCCTGACCGTCGACCAGCATGTGGCGCAGGGAAAAGTCCTGCGCCATGCGCACGATGGTGTCGTAGACCGCGGTGTCACCGTGCGGGTGATATTTGCCGATCACGTCGCCGACGATGCGCGCGCTCTTCTTGTAGGGCCGGTTCCAGTGATTGCTCAGTTCGTGCATGGCGTACAGCACGCGCCGGTGCACCGGTTTGAGGCCATCGCGCGCGTCGGGCAGGGCGCGGCCGACGATCACGCTCATGGCGTAGTCGAGGTACGAGCGCCGCATCTCCTCTTCGAGGCTGATGGGTAGGGTTTCCTTGGCGAAGGAGGTCATGCGCGGTGGAGGTGAAAGTAGCCACCTGGCGGAACTCGCGGCGGCATCATCGAGCTGATTCTACGGGGGGCGATCTTGTCGCGGATGCGCAACAGCCTGGACAGGGAGTTACGTCGCAGGGCCCAAAATGCAGTCCGGCCGACGCCCTATGGCACAATGACCCGTCGGTGGTAGGTGCCCGCGGCTG
Organism: Rubrivivax sp.; assembly: GCA_014859905.1. Classification (GTDB taxonomy): domain Bacteria; phylum Pseudomonadota; class Gammaproteobacteria; order Burkholderiales; family Burkholderiaceae_C; genus Rubrivivax. Next base: position 324 of record JACZKT010000119.1, on the reverse strand, counting down.
TGGGGATTTGCCCAGCAATTTCGCTTGTTGTTTTGGACGTTTCGCAGGCCACTGCGGCTTTCCTCGAGAGGAGAATCATGAAGAAATTGAACAAGGTGGCGGTGCTTTTTGCATCAGTCGCCCTCGCGGCCCCGATCGCTGCCTTCGCCCAGGCGAAGTCCAACGACAACTGGCGTGCTGCCGATGGTACCGTCTGGAAGAACGGCACCAATGAACTCTGCTGGCGCGATGCCGGCTGGACCCCGGCCACCGCCGATCCGGCTTGCGACGGCGCGATCAAGCCGCCGGCGCCGCCGGCCCCGGCACCGGCTCCTCGTGTGGCCC
>JACZKT010000118.1 GCA_014859905.1 Rubrivivax sp. | reverse complement strand
TGCCGGTGTGCGTTGGTTTTCCGCGGACGGCGCGGGTTTGGGGGCTGTGCAGCCGCAGGGGATTGGGGTCAGCTCTCAAGCTCGTTGAGATGCGTCTCGATCGCCGCCGTCATCTTCGGTAGATCGTTCTGGACTACGGCCCAAACGCGCTGCCGGTTGACGACGGCATACCCATGGATCAGCAGGTTGCGGAAGTCGATGGCGCGTCGGGCGTCAGGCAAGCGTGCTGCCAAGTCCGGCGAAGTCTGCGTGGGCAGCGAACGAACCCACCAGCCGCGCCGCCGCCAGCGCGTCCCAAAGCAGCGCCCTCGGGTCACGCTCCATACAGAGGTTGGCGGTCGCGCTCGATGGCCGCCAGGATGTAAGGGTTGCGCACGGCACCCACCTCCACCAGGTCGACGGGCCGCTCCAGCAGCGCCTCCAGACGCTCCTTGAGCTCGAAGTACGGACCCCATGAGGAGCCCTGAGCGCCGGGCGTGAACTCGACCAGTGCAGATGGGGTCAAGTGCAGATGGGGTCAGGTCTTAAATTTCAAGCCCTTCAAACATTAAGACCTGACCCTAAAATCCGCGGCCATGACGACCCTCAAGCTCACCCAGATTGGCAACTCGGTCGGCGTGATCCTGCCCAAGGAGATTCTGGCGCGGCTCAAGCTGGAGAAGGGCGACAGCGTCTTCGTGACCGACGCCCCAGGCGGTGTCATGCTGACGCCATATGACCCCGCGCTCGACGAACAGCTGGCGCTCGGGCGCGAATTCATGCGCGACTTCCGGGACACGTTTCACCAGCTTGCCAAGTGAGCTGGCGCTGGAATGAATTGGGGTCAGGTCTTAACTTTTTAAGTTTAGACCTGACCCCAAGCAAACCTTAAGACCTGACCCCAATGTTCGCTGGCGACAGTCGAAGAAGGTGCAGGCCTTCGAAGCGCCCGAAGTCGCGATCGAAGGTCACGAGGCGGAGCCCGCCGGCCGCGGCAAAGGCGGCGAGATAGGCGTCCGTGATCAGGCGCGCCGGCAAACCGGCCCCCACGTAGCGACGCATGGCGGCACTCGTGTCGGCCGGCTCCGCCGCGAAGCCGACTTCAGGCAACGCCGCGAAGCGGTCGTAATGGGCGACGGCCGCAGTGGCGTCCAGGGCGGCCGGCCCCATCAGGCGGGGTTGGGTCAGCAGACGAACCAGCCCCAGCATCGTGACCCTGCAGAAGTGCAGCCGTGCCGCGGCCCCGTTCGCCCAGTACTGCCGCGCGGCGGCGTGGTGCGGGTGCTCCTGCACGGCCAGCGCCAGCCAGACGTTGACGTCCGGCAGGTCGCCGTGGTCGCCGCCGGCCGCTGCGGCATGGGGCCGTGCCGTCATTCGTCGTCTTCCGCCAGCTCGAACAGCGCGGCGTTGCTCAGCAGCTTGGCCGGCAACCGTTGCCCGATCGACAGCGTGGGCGGCGCACTGCGCGGTGCCGCCTGCTGCGGCTCCGGCGTTGTCGCGAGGCCGTGCTCCACCAACCGCTGCACCAAGGTCTTCATCGGCACACCTTCCAGCGCAGCCTTGGCCTTCACTTGGCGGTAGAGGAGATCTGGCAATTCAATAGTCGTACGCATAAATACATCTTAACATCTTGATGCGAAGGGAAGATGCAGGAATGGGGTCAGGTCTTAACTTGTTAAGTTAACAAGTTAAGACCTGACCCCGGAACGCGGTGTGACCCCAGGCTATTGGGCCGCCAGTGCCACGCTGGCCTGCACCTCGTCCCAGGGGGCGGTCAACCTGCGCCCATCGCGCACCAGCAGCCCGGCGAGTTCCAGCGCCACCACGTCCTGGTGTACGTTCTTGTAGTCGCGCTCGAGCGCCGCAGCCAGGCCGCGCACGCTGGCGGCGCCGTGCTGGCGCACATGACGCAGCAGTTCCAGCCGGCGCGGCGACAGCGCCGCCTGCATGGACTCCAGGTCGAGGAAGGTCACATGCGTCTCGCGCATGTCCTCGCCGCGTGCGGCCCGGCGCCATGCATCGACGAAACGTCGTCCCATGGCGCGCACGCCGTCCACATGCACCTGAACCTTGCTCATGATTCACCACCTCGAACTTTGTCCACGTCTGCCAGGAAATCAGCCACCAGCTTTTCGGCACTGACGAATCGGTATGCGCTTTCGCGACCCTTGACGTGCCGATGATCGCCCTTGCCCCGCTCGTTGTCGTAGCCGACGATGCGCCGGCCATCGAAACCATAGAACAGGCGAAACTTCAGGCCATGCGTGGATGGCGAAAGCGGCTCGGGTACGCGCCAGATCACCATCTCCACCACCGCACCATCGGGGAACACCGCCTTGTCGTAGAACAGGCGTGTCGCCTTCATGCCGACTATTGCACCAGCGCTGATTGATGGTGTCAAGCACCATCATCCCGAGGGAATGGGGTCAGGTCTTAAGTTATTAAGTTAAGACCTGACCCCAGGAAGTTAAGGCCTTAAGAAGTTAAGACCTGACCCCGCTATGCGTCGAAACAAGTGGCATCTACAATGGTCGGTCGTCACCCATTGAGCATGCCATGAGCCAATCCATAACCATCGACCGCGCCGGGCGGATCGTGTTGCCCGCCGAACTGAGACGCCGGTTGAACCTGGGCCCCGGGTCACGCCTGTTGCTGGAAGTGGTGGCGCAGAAGATCGAATTGACGCCTGAGCCGCAGCAGACGGCAGAACTGGTCTTGAGCGCCGGTCGGCGTACGGTCTTGCGCCCCAGCGGCAAGGCCGTCGACGCGGCGGCTGCCACACGGGCAGAGCGGGAGGCCCAAGCCGAGCGAGGTGGTCGCCGGTGAGCCTTTTTCTCGACACGTCGGTTCTTCTCGCGTCACTCGATCCCGACGAACCCAACCACGTAGCCTGCGACAGGCTGGTCGCCTCGGGCGGGCACGGGGTCTACGTTCATGCGCTGGCCGAGACCTTTTCCATCCTTACCGGTGGGAAGCAGGGCAGGAGGCTGAGCGCAGCGCTGGCGGCGCGCCTGATTCAGGACAGCGTGCTGCCCTACGTCCGGGCCGAAGTGCTTTCCGGCCCCGAGATGGCGCTGGCGCTGGCGGAGTGCGAAAACCGCGGCGTGCGCGGGGGTGCCATCTACGACTGGCTGCACCTGGCTGCCGCCCGCAATGCCGGAGCCGAGTCGCTGGTGACGCTGGATCAGCGCAATTTCCAGTCATTCGCACGTCCAGGTGACCCGCGCATCGATGGGGTCGCCCCCAACGGTGGGTTGGGGTCAGGTGGGTTGGGGTCAGGTCTTTAGTTTGAAGGTCTTGAGAAGTTAAGACCTGACCCCGGTTACCCGGTTGCCTTGACATCAGATGCAAAAATACTAGCATCACGCATCATGCGCACCACCATCGACATCGACGACCCGATCCTGCGTGACCTGAAGCGGTTGCAGCAGCGCCAAGGCAAGTCGCTGGGGCGCTTGGTTTCCGACCTGCTTGCGCAATCTCTGGCAACCCAGCGTGGGGAAGGGGCCGCGGCGCAGCCCTTCGCTTGGATCAGCCGGCCTATGGCGGCCCGCGTGGACCTGACCGACAAGCACGCCTTGCTGGACGCGATGGACGACTTCAGGCCGTGAGTTTCGGCATCGACGTCAACCTCTTGCTGTATGCCAGCGACGAGAGCAGTGCGCAGCATCCCCGCGCGAAGGCATTCCTGCAGCGCTGCGCGAGCGAAGGCCAGGTGTTCTGCCTGGCCTGGCTCACGGTCATGAGCTATTTGCGCATGGCCACGCACCCAAGCATCTTTGCGCGCCCGCTCACGCCCTCTGAAGCCGCGCACAACGTGGAGGCCCTGACATCGCTTCCCCACTGCCGCGTGATCGGCGAACAAGAGGGGTTCTGGGATGTCTACCAGCGTGTCACCGCCGACGTGCCTGCGCGCGGAAACCTGCTTCCCGACGCCCATCTGGCGGCGGTGCTGCGCCAGAACGGCATTGCCTGTCTGTACACGCACGACAGGGATTTCCGGAAGTTCACGTTCCTTGAGATCCGGGACCCGCTGACTTAAAGGGATGGGGTCAGGTCTTCAATTTCAAGCCCTTCAAACCTTGAGACCTGACCCCAACTGCCCTGACCCCAACTGCCCACGCTGAACCAGCTGGCTCACCCGCGCCACCGAAAGCCCCAGTTCGCGGGCCATGGCGGTCATCGTCAGGCCACCTTCGCGGTAGGCGCGGTACAGCGCCTCTTCCCGCGTGCTGCATGACGCCAGCCACGCCGACAGCGGCTGCGGCTGCTCTCTGGCGCGCTGCGGCGGCGGCATTTCGGGGGTGGCGATGAGCTCGGCGGTGCCGCGGGCCTGCATGCGTTCGACGAAGGCGTCGTCGCCCAGATAGACCTGCTGGCGCAATGCATTCTCCCAGAGCGGTGCGTCGCGCGCCGTGGCCACCAGGTCGGCGTACCGGCGCGCGACGCACCGCTCTGGGAG
>JACZKT010000117.1 GCA_014859905.1 Rubrivivax sp. | reverse complement strand
GCGTCGACGGCGGCCAGGAAGGTGTCGGAATAACGCCGCGCGCGGCCTCGCGGGCCGGCACCAGGTCGTCGCGCACGACGCGAGCAATCGACGAGCCGGGCGCCTGCCCGACCGCTGCCGTGTAGAGCACCGCGCACAGTGCGTAGACATCGGTCCACGGCCCCTGGCGGATCGAGACCTCGCCTTCGTACTGCTCCACCGGCGAATAGCCGCTCTTGAGGATCGCCGTGAGCTGCTGCGTGGCGTCGCCGATGACGCGCCGGGCGGCACCGAAGTCCAGCAGCACCGGCCGCGGCACCTGCTCGAGATAGGTGCCGCCCTTGCGGTCGTAGAGCATGAGGACGTTGTCGGGCGCGACATCACGGTGCCAGCAGCGCTCGGCGTGCAACACCGCCAGCGCTTCCATCAGCCCGCCCGCCAGCTGGCGCAGCCAGCGTTCACTGGGCGGCGTGCCCAGGTCGGCCAGCCAGCGCTTGAGCGTGATGCCTTCGTAGTAGGGCATCACCATGTAGGCGCTGCCGTTCTCGGCCCAGAAACGGTAGACCTTGACCAGCGCCGCGTGGTCGAAGGAGGCGAGCAATTGCGCTTCGTTGACGAAGCCCTGCAGGCCCTTGTCGAAGAACTCGGCGAAACGCGGCAGCCGCGGCATCACCTCGCCGCTGGGTGCGCGCGTCGCCAGCGTGGCCGGCAGGTATTCCTTCAGCGCCACGCGGCGGTCCAGCCGCGTGTCGCGCGCCAGGTAGACGATGCTGAAGCCGCCGACACCCAGCAGCCGCTCGACGACGTATTCCTGCAGCCGGTGCCCCGGCTTGAGCTCGCTGCCCTGGTCGCGCCGCGGCAGCAGCAGGGTGCGCTGCTCGGCGCGGTCGCGCGGATCGTCGGCCACCGGGCTGCCCTGCCGCGCGCTTACTGCGGCGACTTGAAGTCGCCGCCCCAGGCCAGCACCAGCCGCTCGGGGTGGATGTACTTGCGCCAGGCGGCGTTGAGCTGCTCCAGCGTCAGCCGCGCCATCGCGTCGTCGACCTGCTGCGCGAAGGCGAAGCGGCGCTCCAGGTACAGGTTCTGCGCCAGTTGCCCGGCCGTGCCGGCGTCCTGCGCGCGCGACAGGCGGCGGAAGTTCAGCAGGCCGGCGCGGCCCTGGTCGAGCTCGAGCTGCGTGAAGCCGTCCTGCAGCGAACGCGCCAGCTCTTCCTTCAGCGCCGTTTCCACCCTGGGCTGGTTCTGCGGCGCGAAGATCGCGCTCACGGTCCAGTTCGTGTTGTCGTCGATCGAGCTCCAGTCCAGCACCGAGCGAACGTCGTAGCTCAGGCCTTCGGTTTCGCGGATGCGCGTCCACAGCCGCGAGTTGCCGCCCAGCCCGAAGATGTAGTTGGCCAGCGCCAGCGCGGCGTGGTCGGGGTGGTGGTCGGAGATCGGCAGCGCCAGCACGCCGCGCAGGTTGGCGTTGGCCTTGTCGGGCGTGAGTTCGACGAAACGCTGCGCCGGCACCGCCACCAGCGGCTGCGGCACGCGCTGGAACGCCAGGGCGCCGCCGGCGGGCTGGCGCCAGCCTCCGAAGGCCGCTTCCAGCGCCTGCTGCACCGCCGCGGTATCGAGGTCGCCGACGGCGGCGAACTCGCCGCTGGCGGCGCTGAGGAAGCGGCGGTGGAAGGCGCGCAACTGCTCGGGCGTGACGGCCTTGACGTCCTGCTCCATCTCGTCGAAGGACCGCGCATGGCGCAGGTCGCCGCGCGGGTAGGGGTTGCCGTGGCGCGCCAGCACGTTGGCGATCACGGCGTCGGGTTCCTTGCGCTGGCGCTCGATGCCGGCCAGCCACTGCCGGCGCGCTTCTTCCAGCGGCTCCGGGGCGTAGGCCGGCTCGCGCAGCAACTGGCCGACGAGATCGATGACGGCCGGCAAGCGGTCGCGCTTGGTGGTGATGCTCACCGACAGCGTCTGGCCGCTGCCGCTGAAGGCGACTTCGGCCTGCAACTGGTCGAAGCGGTCGGCGATCTGCTGCCGCGTCAGGCCGGCGCCGCCCTTGTCGACGAGGCTGGCGGCCAGCGCGGCCACCGTCTGCTGGCCCGTCAGGCTGTGCGCGTCGCCGTAATGCAGCCGCAGCCGCGCCTGCACCACCTCGCCGCGTGTGCCCTTGGGCAGCAGCGCCACCTTCAGCGCGCCGGCGCGCGAGGCGCGGGTGCGGGCGTCCAGATTGGCCGGCGTGGCCTCGAAGGTCTCGGCCACGGCCGCCGTGGCGTCGCCGCGGTAGTCCTTGACCATCGCCGCGACGTCGACGCGTTCGCCCTGCGGCGCGCGTTCGGGCTGCGCCGTGGGCAGGTACAGACCGACGGTGCGGTTGTCCGGGCGCAGCCAGGTGGTGGCGACACGCTGCACGTCGGCCAGCGTCACCTTGCGCACCCGGTCGCGCTGCAGGAAGTACAGCCGCCAGTCGCCCAGCCCGATGGCGCCTGACAGCGCCACGCCGACGCGCTCGGGGTCGGTGAAGCCGAGGTCCCAGCCGTTGAGCCAGCTCGTGCGGGCGCGTTCCAGTTCCTCGGCGGTCACGGGCTCGCTGGCCAGCGAGTCGATGGCCGCCGCCATGGCGCTGCGCGCCGCGGACACATCCTGCCCTGGCGCCAGGCTGGCGCCCAGCAGCACGACGCCGGGCTCGGCCAGGTCCCAGGCGAAACCGAAGGCCTGCGCCGCCAGCCGCGTTTCCACCAGCCGCTTGTGCAGCCGCCCGCCCGGGGTGTCGCCCAGCACGCTGGCAATCATCTCCATCGCAGCGAAATCGGGCGCCGACCCGGCAGGCGCGTGGTAGCCCATGTAGATCGACGGCGTACCGCCGACACGCCGCACCGCGACCTGGCGTTCGCCGTCCTGCGCCGGGTCCAGCGTGTAGGTGGCCGGCAGCGTGCGCTGCGGCCTGGCAATCGCGCCGAAGTCCTTGGCCACCCAGGCCAGAACCCGCGGCGCGTCGAACCTGCCGGCGACGATGAGCGTGGCGTTGTCGGGCTGGTAGTACTGGCGGTAGAAGGCCTGCAGGCGCGGGATGTCGACGTTCTCGATGTCGCTGCGCGCGCCGATCACGGACTTGCCGTAGTTGTGCCACTGGTACATCGCGGCCAGCGTCTTCTGCAGCAGCACGCGGCCGGGGTTGTTCTCGCCGCTTTCGAACTCGTTGCGCACCACCGTCATCTCGGTGTCGAGGTCCTTGCGCGCGATGTAGCTGTTGACCATCGCGTCGGCCTGCCAGCCCAGGTACCAGCGCAGGTTGTCCTCGTTGGCCGCGAAGCTGGCGAAATAGTTGGTGCGGTCGAAGCTGGTCGAGCCGTTGGCGCGCAGACCACGCTTGGTGAACTCGGACCACACGTTCGGGTTGGTCGGCGTGCCTTTGAACAACAGGTGCTCGAGCAGGTGCGCCATGCCGGTCTCGCCATAGTTCTCGTGCCGCGAGCCGACGCGGTAGGTGACGTTGACGGTGGTCGTGGGCTTGGAGTCGTCGGGCACCAGCAGCAGCTGCAGGCCGTTGGCCAGCCGGTACTCGGTGATGCCCTCGACGCTGCTGGCCACGGTGATGTCCGGCGGCAAGGCGCCGGCGATCGGCGGCTGCGCGCCGGCAGCCAGGCCAGACAGCCCCAGCAGCAGCGCAAAGGACCAGGAACGGAACATGCAACGGACTCCCATCGAAACGCAGGGCGTGAGTGTAGGACCGCAGGCGGCACGGCGTGGTGGCCACGGTCGTGCAGAGGCATGGCCTGGCCGTGCCTGCGTCCGTTGCCTGCGGAGCCTGCCTGCGCAGCCAACCCGGAACACGTTTGTCCTCGATCAACGAAGCGATGCACCAAGGGCACAGACTCGCGGCAGTCGCAAGCCAGGCGCACTGCCACGCACGAGCGCACCATGCCACAAGGAACTGTCCACGTCGCCTGCCTGTGCGCTGCCTGGTGCCGGCTGTGCGGCGACTACCGCGCCGTGCTGCGCCAGGTGGCCGCGGAGCTGGCCCCTGCCGAGCCGACCCTGCAATGGCACTGGATCGACATCGAGGACGAGGCCGAACTGCTGGGCGACGTCGATGTCGAGACCTTCCCTACACTCGTCATCGCCGACAGCGCCGCGGTGCGGTTCGCCGGGCCGCTGACGCCACAACCCGACACCTTGCGGCGCCTGCTGCGGGCCACCGTCGTCGATGCGCAGGCCGGCGCCGCATGGCCGGCAGCGAAGCTCGAGATGTGGGCGTTCGCAGAGCGCCTGCGGCAGCGATCTGCCGACACCATCTGACGCTGCGCGCGTCAGCCGCGCCGACCCGGCAGCCGCGCCGGCACGAACGGCAGGCACCCGCCGATGAAAGGGAGCAGCATCTTCATGGCCGCCTCACCCGCGCTTGGCCATCACCGCGGCGGCCCACTGCAGGCTCACGTCCTGCTGGCCGGCGAGGTACTCGATGGCGCCCAGCATGCCGAGGTTGATGACGGCCGCCAGCGCGAGCGAGACGGCGCGTTCGAACAGGCGGATCTTCATTTCGGGCTCCATGGCGGCAAAGGTCGATGAGGGAATCATCGGACCGGACTCCCGGCCGAGCCAGCAGCTTGCGACGAACGGCGGCCAGCGAGGGCTGAACTGCGGGTCCGCGCAGAATCGACGCCTGGACGACCGGTGCCCTGACATGACCCCGATGGAGAACGACCCGCTCTGGAAACTGCGTCACGCGCTGGCCGGCGTGGGGCTGGCCTTGCTGTTGTCGGTGTTCGCGGCAGCGCTGGCCGGCCGCCTCATCGGCGACCTGTTCGGCGACAGCTACGGCCTGCGCGTGGCGATCTACGGCGTGCTGCTGCTGTACGTGGTGGCGGGTGCCGGCGTGCTGTTCGCCAGGGTGGCACGACACGAGACGCGGCCCCTGTCGGCCGGGCGGCTGCTGCGCTGGTTGGCCAGCCTGTGGCTGTGGCCGCTGCTGCTGGCGGCCAGCCGCGGTGGCAAGGCCGGCAAGCCTAGTTCGACTGCATGATGCGCCGCCCGGCGGCCGCCTGCACCGGGCGCGCGTTCATCGGGTACAGGCGCGTGAAGAGCTCGATCTGCTCCGGCGACACCGTCACCGGGTGGCGCATCACCACCCACTGCACGCCCTCCGAACACGGTGGCGTCGTCAACGAGCCCATGTAGGTGTAGTAGCGGCGGTCGGCCGGCAGCAGTTCAGTCAGCTCGAGCGCCACGCGCGCCGCCGCTTCCTCGTGCTTTTCCAGCGGCAGGTTGTTCCACACCTGCTGCACCACCGGCTGCGGCGGTCCGGGGTCGAGCAGCAGTGCCACCACGGCCAGACGGCCCTGCGCGTCCTTGTGCACGAGGTGCAGCGACATCTCGAACTGGCGGCCGTCGATACGACCTTCACCCGGGCGATGAAAGGTGAAATGCTGCAGCTCGTAGTGCCTGCCGGCCAGCTCGATGGCATTGCCCGGGGCCACCTTGACCTGCACCGTGCGACCGTTGTCGACGACGGCGAAGCGGCTGGCCTGGTAGTGGAAACGCACCGGCTCCAGATCCACCGCCAGGCCGCCCTGGAGGTCGATCGGGCTCTGGCGCTGGCCCTTGGCGCAGAGGGCGAACTCGGGCTTGAGCTCGGCCCAGGCCTGCGGGCCCGCGGCGCCCTCGTAGGCCCAGGGGGTGGGTCCGTCGGTGCCCCTGCGGGTACCGGGCGCCACCGGCACGGCGCGCGCGGCGCGCGGGCCCTCGGCGGGGCGCGTTGCGACAGCCGGGGTGCGGTTGACCACCTTGATGTCGTAGGGACTCGATGTCGGCTTGACCTGGCCCGCTGAAAGGCGCTGCGAAATCCGCAGCCGCAGTTGCTCCAGCGCGTCCACGGGTGCCGCTG
>JACZKT010000013.1 GCA_014859905.1 Rubrivivax sp. | reverse complement strand
GGGTCGTTGTGCACCCAGCGCGCCAGCGATTCGCCGAATGGCGGCCCTTCGTTCGTGCGTTCCTTGCGGGCTAGGATGCCGTCGCTGGCGCCGTAAGTCACCGCCATCGAGAAGACGGTGTTGGCGTCCCCATCCAGGATGCTGGCCGCGCGGATGGGGGCGTTCGAGAAGGTCACCTGGTTCAGCACCCGCTCGCCCGTGGCGCTCCAGCCCATGATGCCGATGCGTTCCCTGTCCACCAGCCCCTCTCCCACCAGCGCCTCGATGGCACCGCTCACGCCGTCCATGGAGGCGGTGATCGCTGCCGCGTCGGTGCCGGGCCAGCCGCTGGAGGCCCGCACCGGCATCGCCAGCACCAGGATGTTCTCGCGCAGGAAGGCGCGCCCGGCGAAGCCGCTGGTGAAACCATCGCGAGCGTTGGCGCCGTCCAGGTAGAAGCGCGCAGGCGAGAAGCCGTAGGTCTGGATCACCAGCGCATGGCGGCCGCCGTGCTCGAAGCCGGCCGGCACCATCCCGCCGGACGATGCAGCAGATGGCGACCGGACCCGCAAGCCCCTGCTGCGGGGCCAACATCCGGATGAACACGCGGCGCGTCGCACACGCCGGGCGGACGTCACAAAGATAACAAGCCAACGCCGCCCCAACTTCCGCTGGCAGCGGCAAGCGTTCGAGCCGCTGGCCCTTGCCCCGCACGACGATCTCCCCGCGCTCCCAGTCCAAAGCGTCCAGTGTCATGGCCACCACTTCGCCGCCACGTAAGCCCAGGCGAGCCAGGAGCAGCAAGATCGCATAGTCGCGCTTGCCCGTCGCTGTGCTGCGGTCGCAGCCAGCAAGCAGTCGCTCGACCTGCTCGGCGGGCAGGGACTTGGGCAAGTGCGACAGTCTCCAGGTCGCCACACCGGGTAACGTATCGGCTAGGTCGGCCCCGATGGCACCACGCTGCAGCAGCCAGCGCAGGAACGCGCGAAGCGCAGTGACGACTGCCTTGCCATGGGTGCGACTCACGCGCTGAATCTGTCGCAGGATGAAGCCGTGCAGGTCCTTCGGTCGCAACTGTTCGAGGTGCAGTTCGTTGCGCCCGAACCGCTCGCCGAGGAAACGCTGCACGATGAGCAAGTACGAGACTGCCGTTGACCGTGACAGGCCACGTTCGGAGTACAAAAACCTCTCGAAGTCGCGCGTGAGGCAGGCCTGCGGACTCCGATCGAAGGGCTGCGGGGGGGCTGCCACGTTGCCGAGGTCGCGCAGATGCTGGAGAAGCTGTCGTCCGGTTGCTGGATCGCCCCGCCGCACTTGGTCTCTGCGGCGCCGAGTCGCCAGAAACTGCTTCAGTCGGCCTTCATCGAGCGCTTCCAGAGGAAGCTGACGCCGCTGCAGCCAGCGGCTGAGATCAGTAAGCAGGTCACACTTTGCACGGATGGTCTCCTGTGCATACCCTTGGCTGGAAAGTTGCGCTGCAAAGCTCTGGACGTGTGAGGCCAGTGGTCCATTGCAAGACTGGCAATCCGGTGCGGTTGTCGCACCCTGGCAAGTGAGCGTCATCGTTCGTCTCCTTGAAGTACGGGGGGATCCCCGACTGAAGACGACACCCGAATAATGCCGAGAAATCAATCGGCGCCTCAAGCCTGAGTCCAGCAGCAGCAACACATGCCAAGGACACCGGACGCCGCGCTCGGAATAATCCAGAACCCGGAGTTATGACGATAATTCCGATTGCGGAATTATCGTCACACCTTCGTCGGCCACCGGATGATGCAGTGGTACCGAGACGGCGTGAACCCTCAAAGCCAACTGCCACACCTGTCGACGTACCTCGGCCACAAGGACATCGGCTCGACGCTGGTGTACCTCAACATCACGCCGGATCTCCTTCAACAGGCGAGTGAGCGTTACCGGCGGCGGTGTGCTGGCGCGCTTCAGGCATCGGGGGAACGGTCATGACCAAGGACCGCCTCGCATACTGGCTCCACGCCTTCTTCCACGAGTGGCTCGCAGAGCCCCTGGTGGCCACTTCAAATTCCCCCACCTGTGGCCACTCAAACTCCCCCAGGCAGGACGGTCGGATTATGGGTTTCCTGACCCTGTCTGAGTTGATCGCGAGGGTGCGATGCCGGGGGCTGCCTGAGCGGGCTTCAGTTGCCGGTTGGCCTGGTGCGGGGCGGTGGCCATCGGCAGTGTTTTGATCCCCTATTTCAATCGGCTGTTCGGGCAAGCGAAGCGCGTCAGGCCGTGGGCATCGGCCGGGGAGCGGTGGGCAAGCCACGGACCCCGCAGGGGCCGTCCACAGGCTTGTCCTGTGGGCGGGTGGCTTGTCCACGGCGGGCGCGAGTTGCCTGGACTGGATCGAGGGGTGTCGGCCCTGCTGGGGCGTTGCTGCGTGTCTACCTGTGCGGCCAGGGCGCCTGCTCAGGGGCTCTCGGCGGCGTTCAGCGCGATGCGCGAGGCCGCCTCCTTGAGGCGGTAGCTCTTGCCCTCGAACTCGAGCATGGCCGCGCGGTGCATGAGGCGGTCCAGGATGGTGGTGGCCATGGTGGCGTCGCCAAGGTACTTGCCCCAGTCCTGCACGACGCGGTTTGACGTCACGACGATGCTGCGGCGCTGCTTGTAGCGCTGGTGCACGACGGTCTGCAGCAATTCGGCACTGGCCTCGGAGATGCGCCTGGCCAGGAACAGATCGTCGAGCACGACGAGGTCGGGCTCGACGAAGCCGCGCAGCAGCGCGGCCTGCTCGGCGGTGGTGCCCAGCCCGTAGCGCGCGAACTCGGTGTCGGCCTCGACGTAGCGCACGTCGAAGCCCTGCAGCGTGGCCTGGTAGGCCACGGCCTTGGCCACATGGCTCTTGCCCGTGCCGGGCTTGCCGATGATCAGCGCATTGCCACCTTCGCCGATGAACTTCAGGGTGTGCAACTCGAAGCAGGCCTGGCGCGGCAGCTTGGGGTTGAAGCGCCAGTCGAAGTCGGCGAGTGTGGGCCGCTCGTCCAGTCGTGACTGCTTGAAGCGCCGCTCGGTCAGGCGCGAGCGGCGCCGGTCGAGCTCGTCTTGCAGCATCGCCGCGAAGGTGTCCAGGAAGGGTTCCTGGGTGCTCTGGGCCTGCATGACGCGGGTGCTCAGGGTGGCGGCAATGCCCGACAGGCGCAGCTCGCGCAGGGCGCGTTCGATCTCTTGCATGTTCATGTGTTGATCTCGGTGATGGTGGTGTTCGGGGTGCCGGTGCCGGGCTGTGCGGCGCCGCGCGCGAACACTTCGGCGTAGTCATCGGCGCTGCGGATCAGCGGGTGGTCCTGGGTCAGCGCGAGCTCGCCCTGCACCGGGGCGACATCGGCGCGGTCGATGGCCGCCAGTGCCTCGGTGACCAGCCGCTCGGTGGCGGCCTTGACGTGCCGGTAGCTGTAGATGCCATCGGCCAAGGCACGCGCGCAGGCGCTGTTGACCAGGCGGCGGGGGTAGCGCTCGGCCAGGCTGACGATGCCCCACAGCTTGCGCTGCCCGACCCGGCCTTCGATGGCGAACAGCAACTCGCACAGCCGGGCCGCGTCGGCCCCGATGGCCTTGGCCTGGGCCAGGATGTGCCGCGTCTCGCGGGATGGGTTGAACACGCGCTCGTCATCGGGCAGCACCACCGTGCCTGGGCGCTCGGCACGGGCGTGGGTGCGCAGCAGGGCCTGTGTCTTCAGGTCGCGGATCTCGATGCGGCGCTCGAACACGCGCACCAGCACCCGGCTGCCGATGGGCGCCGGGCGTGCGGCGTAGCTGCTGTGATCGACGCGCA
>JACZKT010000012.1 GCA_014859905.1 Rubrivivax sp. | reverse complement strand
GCGCCTGGCCTGGACGCTGGCCGCGCTGGGCTGCTTCGGCTGGATGGTGGCGACGGCGCTGGCGCGCGACCCGCGCGGGCCGCTGAGCTGGTTGTTGCCTTGAGAGCGCTTGCCGTTGATCAGAGCCTGCCCGCCGACACCCTTTGCCGACCCATGGTTGAAACCGAAGACGCCGATCGGCAGATCGAAGCGATTGAGCGCGCAAGCGAGCTTCGATGAGGCCCCAGGCCACCAAGAAGCTCACCTCCCCCCGGTGAGATCGGTTCGACCGTGCAGCAACGAGGACTGCCAGTGGCAGTTCGCGTGCCGGATGGGCAGAAAAGCCCGCCCCTGGCCCGGCGCGACGCCTGATCTCAGCGCTTGACGAACTTCAGCGTCATGCGGTCGCTCTCGCCGATGGCGGCGTAGCGCGCGCGGTCCTTGTCCTTGTTGGCGTAGCTCGGCGGCAGCGCCCAGACCCCGCCCTCGTGGTCGGCGCTGTCGCGGGGGTTGGCGTTGATCTCCGACGCTGCGGCCAAGGTGAAGCCGACGCTTTCGGCCAGCCGGGTGACATGGGCCTGGTGCAGATAGCCGCTGGCGGCCTTGGGGTCGGGCACCCGGTCGGCAGGCAGGCGGTGCTCGACGACGCCGAACACGCCGCCGCGCTTGAGGCTGTCGTGCACGCTCCTGAAGACGGCCTTGACGACATCGTCACCATCGGCTGCCCAGTTGTGGACATTGCGAAACGTGAGCACCAGGTCGACCGTGCCGGCGGCGGCCATCTGCAGCCGGCGCGGCGGCTCGAACACCGTCACCTGCACGCGGTCGTAGACGGCGGGCTGGGCCTGCAGCCTGTGCTGCAGGCGTTCGGCACTGCGGCGGTAGTAGGCCGAGGCCGAGTCGGGGTCGTCCGCGGCCAGGATGAGCCGGCCCCGCTCGCGCAGGTAGGGCGCCAGGATCTCGGTGTACCAGCCGCCGCCCGGCTTGATCTCGACCACGGTCATGTCGGGGCGCAGGCCGAAGAAGCTCAGCGTCTCGTAGGGGTGGCGCCAGGCGTCGCGTGCGGCATATGCGGGCGTGCGCTGGGCGCCGGCGAGCGCCGCCTTGAGGGCCTCGTCGGCCTGGGCCGGCGCCCAGGTGCCCAGGGCCAGCAAGACGATTGCGGTCCTTCGTTTCATGTCTCGGGTTCCGGGCTTCGAGGATCGGGTGGACAAGACACGGATGTTGGCACGTCTGCCGCGACCGCGCGCCGGGACGAGCGCACGTTCGTGCTGCCGTTCAGGACACGCCGGATCGTCGGCACACATCGTGTTTCACGCGGTGTGTCGTAAGCTCGTACCCTTGCTGCTGGTCTCCACAGATAGCCCTTGCCCCCCTGATGTTTCGCCGCACCAAAGCTGTCACCTTCACACCCTACGGTCGACGGCGCTCGCGCTGGCGCTTGCCGCGATGGCTCTGGCTTGTGCTCGGCGGCACCGTGATCGGAGCGGGAGGCGTGTTGTTCGTGCAAGAGCGCTACTTGCCGCCACGCCTGACGGCCGCGGCATCGGCAGCGCTGCGCGCGGCCTTCGATCAGGCCGACGCCGAACGCTCGCGCCTGAGTGGCGAACTCGGCCTGGCCACCGCGAAGCTGGCGGCCGCGCTCGACGACAAGAAGGCCTTGGGCAGCGAACTCGCCGCAAGCCGAGCGGCTGTCGAGCACCTGCAGGACGACCTGGCTTCGGTGATCGGTTCTCTGCCGCCCGACCCGCGCAACGGTGTCGTCCAGGTGCGCGCGGCCCGGTTCGCGGCGACGGGCGGGATGCTGGCTTACGACGTGGTGCTGACGCGCGAACAGGCCACGGGAAAACCGCTGAGCGGTCTGATGCAGCTGGTCGTGACCGGCGAGTCGGCGCGGCGCAATGAAACCTCGGTGGCGCTGAAACCGATCCCGCTGTCGATCGGCAAACACGAAGTCGTGCGCGGCAGCCTGCCTTTGCCAGAGGGCTTTCGGCCGCAGCAGACGACGATCCAGATCCTGGATCGAGCAGCAGGCAAGGTATTGGGCATGCGGATGATGATGGTCCGATAGCAAGGCTCGTGACCTGTGACTTCGACAAGACCGACCCCGGCCCCGACCATGCCCACGCTTGCCCTGCTGTTCGTCGTCGCGCTCGCCGTCTGCGCTTGCACCACCGTGGCGCCACCCGAGGCCACTGCGCCTGCACCTGCGCCCACGCCCGCGCAGCAGCAAACGGCATTGGCAGCCGCCCTGGGCATCGAACAGCGATGGTTGAACTCGTGGTTCCGTGGCACGCCGGTGCTCATCGCGCAGCGTGATGACGGGGCACTGGTCATCGAGGTGCCGCGCGAGTTCTGTTTCGACCCGGGCCGCAGCAGCGTGAAGCCGGCACTCGCCGCAGTGCTGGACAAGGTGGCCGAAAGCCTGCGGCGCAGGCCGATGGCTCATCTGACGGCGCTGGCGGCGCCGGGTGACCGAACCGCCAACACGCCCCTGGCTCTGCAACGCGCGACCCAGGTGCATGGCTACCTGCGTCGTCGCGGGGTGCCTGAAACGCGCCTGGGCGCGCCGGCGGCGGCGACTGCAGCGGTGGTGCAGTTGCGCATCGGAGCGGCGCCCCGCCTCGACTAGGCTGCCGATCGCCGAAGACCGCCGTCACTCGCGCATCAGGCCTGTGGCAGTCGTTGGGGGACGCCAACGCCACCCTTGAAGACACCCCGGTGGTGGCTGCGCTCGGCGACGCGCGAGATGTCCCGGGTCGGGTCGCCGTCGACCAGCAGCAGATCGGCCATGAAGCCGTCCTTCAGGCGCCCGCGCGTCGGCAGGCGCAACAGGTCTGCGGCATTCGCCGTGGCTGACTGCAGCGCATCGACGGCAGCCATGCCGGCCTCGACCAGGTACTGCAGTTCACGCGCGTTGCTGCCATGCGGGTTGAACGGCGTGCCGGTATCGGCGCCCATCGCAATGCGCCCGCCGGCCTCGTGGTAGCGCCGCACCGACCGTCGGCTGGCCAGCGCCACCTTGTTCGCCTTGGCCACCACCTCGGCGCTGAAGCCCTGGTCCAGATTGGCGCAGATGTGGGTGATGGCCGCCAGCGTCGGCACCAGGAATACCTGCCGCGCCAGCATCTCGCGCAGGCTCTCGTCGGTGAGGAAGACGCCGTGTTCGATGGAGTCGACACCGGCGCGCGCGGCGTTGAGGATGCCCGCCGCGCCGATGGCGTGTGTGGCCACCGGCTTGCCGAACCTTCGCGCCTCGGCGACACCGGCCTCCAGTTCGGCCTGCGTGTATTGCGCGTCATCCACGTCCGTGCCCGGGCTGAGCACACCGCCGGTGGCCATCAGCTTGATGCAGTCGCAACCCGCATGCACCTGTTCGCGCACCGCCTTGACGATGTCGGTCGGCCCGTCGGCCACCCGCGCCACGGCGGCGTTGGTGCCACCCGTCATGCAGATGCAGCGCCCCGCCACGCGCAGGGTCGGCCCGAGCAAGCGGCCACTGTTGCACGCGTCGCGCACGGCGATCTCGACGTGGTCGACGCCGCCACAGTCGCGCAGCGCGGTGATGCCGCCGCGCAGGCACGCCTGCGCGTTCTCGAGCGCGCGCAGGGTCAGGCCTGCTCGCGAGAAGCGGGTCAGCGCGCCGCCAAAGCCATCCAGATCGCCCGAGAGCGTGAGATGGGCGTGGCAATCGATGAGGCCGGGCAGCAAGGTCTGCCCGGAGATGTCGGTGCGCGGCCCTGCATAGCCTTCGAAGCCCGCCAGCGGCCCGAGCGCGGCGATGCGATCGCCGTCGACCAGGAGTGCCCACTCGGCAGGCAGGAGCGCGTTCCCGTCGAAGATCGCCCCGTTGTGGAAAAGCATCGCGCCCTCGCATTCCTTGCAGTCCTGGCCAGATGCGGGTGATGGCTCGAGCGCGTGGACGGGGACGCTCGACCGCAGCTGGCGAAGTGTCGCACCTCGGCCTGCCACAAGCGCCGCCGGCTCGAAGGTGAAGTGCAGCGCGCGGCCGTTGACAGAAGTCAAGTTGCAGCCGGGACCGTGGGTCGATAGTGGCGACGCGGTATCTGTCGCGCACTCTCGATGCCCAAGGAGTTCATGATGCGACCCAGCGGATTCCTGATGAAGACCGTTGCCTGTGCAATGTGTTCGATCGCCGCGACCGCGCTTGCACAACCGACGATGGATCTCGGCCAGCGCGAGTACGAGAGCAAGTGCGCGGTGTGCCACGGCACCGACGGCAAGGGTGGCGGGCCGTATGCCGAACAGCTCAAGCGCCGACTGCCGGACCTGACGACGCTGGCGCGCAGCAATGGCGGCGTCTTTCCGGTCAGCCGAACGTTCGACACGATCGAGGGCGCAGGCAAGGGGCACGGCACGCGCGACATGCCGGTCTGGGGCCTGGACTACACCATCTTGGCCACCGAAGCCCTGCCCGAGCTGCCCTACAACCAGGCCGTCTACGTGCGCAAGCGCATCACGGCGTTGGTCGGGTACCTGAGCCGGCTGCAGGTGAAGTGATCCATTCAGGCAGCACCCGCTGCCGGCGCGGGTGAGTTCGTCGGCGTGATCGCGTCGGAGCAGCCGAAGGGCTCGCCCAGCCCGTGGGCGATGAGATCGGGCACCGCCGCCTCCACCATGCGCACCGAGCCACAGGCGTAGACCTCGTAAGCGCCGGGGATTCGACGGTGGCCTGGGCCTGGGCCTGTTGCATGACGCTGGAGTCGGCCTGGGAGTGCGCGGCTGTCGACTTGACACGCGCAGCCGTCAATCGTGGGCCTGCGGGATCACCGCCACGCCGTTGGAACCATTGCAGGAGATCGCGATACGGCGCTCCGCGTCGCCAACGAACACGGCATGACCGGGACGGGTGCACGCGGCGACTGCCGGCGTATTGGCCAGCGCACGCCTCAGCGTGGTGACGCCGCCGGCGTTCAACGGGTCGGCGGGGTTCACCGTCAGCAGTGTGTAACTGTCGTCGTTGAAGCCGGCGACGACGATGCGGTGCCCGAACACATCGATGCCGACGGGACCGTCGCCGACAGCGATCGCCGGTCCAAGGGTTGGCGCGTTCATGCCGTCCCAGCTCAGCAGGGTCACCGTGCTGTCGCGGAAGTCGCTGATGGCGCACAGGTGCAGCGAGCCGTTCAGCGGCTCCGTGCCGCAGCGCAGCCGTCTCGGGTCCCTGCCCAGGGTACCGACCAGCGTCGCCTGGGCCCGGGTGCCGGTGAGCGGGTCCTGCCGGCTGCGGTCGACGAACCACAACTCGCCCGGCCCGCTGGTGTTGCTGCCGGCCACCAGGAAGCGGCTGGCATCGGCGTTGCCGATGGCGGTCGCCTGGATGTCCGGCAGCGTGCCGCTGGGCACCAGCAATCCGCCATCCAGCTGGAAAGACGGAGGGTCGCTTTCGCTGAACCGCTTGTAGCGGGTCACCTGCACGCGACCGGGGCTGCCTTGCACCGACGTGTAGCCCAGCCTGGAGCCGAGCAGATAAGCGGCGTCGCGGCTGTTGACGCCCGCTGCGCAACCGCCTTCGCCGGTGCCATCGTTGTTGATCTGCAGGCCGCAGGCGAACTGGCCCAGCAGATCCAGCCGGCGCGTGGGGGAAAGCGTGGACCCGGGCTGCAGCGAGGGGTCGTCGGCCGGCGGCTCCAGCGGCAGCGCGTCGAAGAAGGGCACGCTGTTGCCGGTGTAGCGGAACAGGATGCCGCCGGTGGCGGCGTCGACGGCGATGGCCCCGACCGGCCCGCGCGCGCTGGTGAAAGGACCGACACCGGTTGTCGCGACAATCATCGGCAACGAGTCTGGCGTCGCATTGGGCACCGGGAACTGGCCCTGCGACGTGCTGGCAGGGCTGCTGTTGGCCGTGGCATGCATGGAACTGCCGCCCACCAGGCCCACGAAGTACCTGATGAGGCTGATCGCCTCGACGTAGAGGGCCTCGGCGGGATCGAACCGGGTGTAGGTGGCCTGGGCAACCGGAGCCGTGCAGGTCAGGCTCAGCGAAATGCTGGTCTGGTTGAGCACTCCTCCGGGCGACAGCGGTGCACCGTCGGCGAAGAATGCTGCATTGCCAGAAAAAGTGATGTCCAGGACGATGGGGTAAACGCCGGCCTGATTGCAGGTGTAGCCGAACCCGCTGACGTAGTCGCCATCGCCAATGGCCCCGAGCTCGTGGAAGGTGCCATCGCCGAGCGCGCCAAAGTCGATTTGCGCGGGTCCGTGGCCGCCCACGCGTCGCAGGCGCACCGCAATGTCGCGCACGTCGGCGCTGAAGATGGTGTTGGCGCTGGCCTGGACGGTGAGAGTCTCCGTGTTCCCCACCAAGGCACTGCGCTCGCCAAGGACGGTGGTGCGAAACAGCGATACGCCGTCGCTGGGCGGACTGGGCTGACCCGGCAGGAACACGCTCGCCGGCAGTTCAGTCAGGGACACCTCGGTCGCCACTGGCGCGGCGCTGCCGGCGTCGCCCGTGGTCTGCGCGCCGGACGCTGCCGCGAACCTGCCATCGGCCTTGCCGATCACCGGAATCTGCACGTCGGCCTGCAGCGAGCCGTCCGGCTGCACGACCGGCAAGCCCAGGCCGGATGCGTCAAGTGGGCTGAACCCGAATGTGAACGGCGTGCTCCGCACCACCCCCGCGGGATGGGCCGAGATGCGGTAACCGGCGATGACTGGCTTCAGGTCTTCCGGAGCCGGCACCGACTCGATGCAGACCCGCACACCGCCAGCGTATGCGGGATCGGACGGGAACCGAAGTTCGGCCTGTCCGTCGGGCGAACGGACGGAGCCGCCTTCCGACCCGATCAGCGCGGAGGAGAGGCTGGGATCGGATGGATTCCCCTGGCACGCTTGGGGAGGCGGCGCAGTGACGTTGATGGTCACCGTCGCCGCAGTGCTCGCCGCCTCGCCGTCGTCGGCCACGTACTGGAACGTGACCGTGCCCACGTAGCCTGCCGGGGGCGTATAGGTGAAGCCGCCGTCGAGCTGCATCCTCACGCTGCCGTTTGCGGGCTGTCCGAGCAGCACGGCGCTCAGCGCATCGCCGTCGGCATCGGTGTCGTTGCCGAGCACGCCGGGCGCCGGCACGACCAGTTGCGTGCCTTGCGGGGTCGCATAGCTGTCGCCGTTGGCGACCGGCGGCGCATTGCCGGGCGATACGACGGCGGCGAAGTCCGACCACTTGCCGATCAGCAGAAGGACGTTGCCAGTGAACGGACCGAAGCCATGGACCATCGGATCGGCGCTGCCCCGGGTCATTCTCAGGGCGTTGCCGTTGGCGTACGCGCGCTCGACGTAGTCGACGCCGTCACGCACCACGTTGGCGTTCTGCGGGCCTTTCGGGAACAGTGCGGGATAGGTCTGCTCGGCCCAGTCGAAGAGTTTCCCGGCCCGATCCGCGTCACAGCTGCCCGGCTGGACGCTGCACGCATCGGCACGTATCTGGGCCGCGAACTCCGACAAGTTCCCCAGGCGCGTCAGCTCGTGCTTTGTGAACGGCCCGAGCCCGTAGATGTCGTTGCCTGGGGTGACGCCCAGGTAGTTGCCGTTCGCATACCCGCGCACGGTGTACAGCACGCCCAAGTACGGCAGCGAGAAGTTCTGCGGCGCTGGCACCTTGGGGAACAGGCCGGGGTAGGCGTATTCGGCCCAGTCGAACGCTGCTGCGGCGTCCACCGTGATCTCGGTAGCGGCCAGTGCCCGCTTGCGGGCATCGGCGGCCGTTGGCTGAGCTGCGGCCATCCGGGCGACGAAGCCCTGGGCCCGGGACGTATCGGCGTCGCTGCCGCCGCCGCAGGCCGCCATCAGCACGACGGCGGTCAACATCAACACGGATGATCGGATGTGAGATGTCTTCATGGTGTGGAGCGCAGCGCGCGCGAGGTTGCGATGACCAGCGGACGGAAGCTGTCCCCGCCCACGACTGTCCCACTAGAGCTTGGTCGATTTCGCGCAGGCTCTCGCGCCAGGTCGGCGGCGCGAACGCCATGGCGCGGAACGGCTCGGCACACGACAACGTGCGCACGCCCGAGTTGCCGCTGTGGTGCTGAACATTGGGCGCGAAGTTGGTCCACGGAACGAACTCCATGACTTGGGCGAACAAGGCCCTACCGACCTACACGCGCTTCTCCCGCGGCTGTCAAGCCTGGAAAGGTACGCGGCTCTGGCAGAGCGACGTTCAAGTCGGCACCAAACCAAATCGACCGCCATCCCTCGCCAATGCTTGCGAGTCTGCGCGAGGTGGCCCGTTCAACCGGACGGTAGTGATGCCGCCGGGCTTGGAATGGTATCCCTGTCTGCCTGCGCAATCACGCCCTCTCTGTCGATCTGGGAATCTTGCCGAGACCGTGGTGCTTCAGGTTCGATGATCGAAGTTGTACGCCGCCCCGTTGGCACACCCATGGGTCCAGACCCTGCACCCCTCCGGGGCCACCACCGCGCGCGGCGGTGAATTGCCCGATCTCCAGTCCGTCGCTCGGCTCATTCGCGCGGCCCCCCTTGCAGCATGCCGATCCCCGAGCCTCCTTGTCCGGCGGCAAGCTGAAGCCCCGCGGAGCCCTGGGCGCGGCGCTGCCGCACGGGCAATTGCGGCACACTGCGGCCCATGACCCACCCCACCGCTGCTGCCGAGGCCGAACCCGGGCTCGGCGCGCCCGCTGCCGCGGCGCCGCCGCGGCGCACGGCGCGGCAGGTGGCATTGCTGCTCAATCTGGGGCACGCCATCGACCACATGTTCCTGCTCATCTTCGCCACGGCGGTGGGCACGATCGCGGCCGACTTCGGCTTCACGCGCTGGGAGGACCTGATGCCCTATGGCGTCGGCGCCTTCGTGCTCTTCGGCCTGGGCTCGCTGCCCTCCGGCCGCCTGGGCGACCTGTGGGGGCGCCGACGCATGATGCTGGTGTTCTTCTTCGGCATCGGTGCCTCGGCGCTGCTGGCGGCGCTGACGCGCAATGCCTGGCAACTGGCCTCGGCGCTGACGCTGCTGGGCGCCTTTGCCTCGATCTACCACCCGGTGGGCATTCCGATGCTGCTGCAGCGCGCACCCAACCCCGGTGCGGTCATCGGCATCAACGGCCTGTCGGGCAACCTGGGCATTGCCGTGGCGGCGCTGAGCACCGGTTTCATCGTGCAGTGGTTCGGCTGGCGCGCGGCCTTCGCTGTCCCGGGGCTGCTGGCCATCGGCGCCGGGCTGCTGTTCGCACGGCTCTGCCCGCACGAAGCCGAGGCACCTGCCAAGCGCACCTCCAGGGCGCGGGTGACGTTGACGCCGGCATTGATGGCGCGTGTGTTCGCGGTCATGACCGGGGCTTCGGTCACCGTCGGCCTGCTTTTCAACTTCACCACCAACGGCAATGCGCAGCTGCTGAGCGAGCGCTTTCGCGGCATCGTCGAGGATCCGGCGCTGCTGGGCGCGATGCTGGCCGCGGTGTATGCCGTGGCCTCGCTGGCGCAGGTGGTGGTGGGCCGGCTCATCGACCGCCTGCCGCTGAAACCCTTGTACCTGGGCATCGCGCTGATGCAGATCCCGCTGCTGGCGCTGGCCGCACAGGCGCAGGGCTGGTGGCTGCTGGTGCTTCTGCTCGCAGTGATGGTCTTCATCTTCGGCTCGATTCCTTTCACCGACGCGATGATCGTGCGCTATGTCGACGACCGCATCCGCTCACGCGTGGCCGGGGCGCGGCTGACGGTGTCCATCGGCATCAGCTCGCTGGCGGTGTGGCTGCTCGGGCCGGTGGTCAAGGCGTCGAGCTTCGGTGCGCTGCTGTGGGGCATGGCGCTGATCGCCGCCTGCACTGCCGCCGTCGTGGCGTGGCTGCCGGGCGAGAAGGACGTTGGCGCGCCCTAGTAGTCCGTTTCACCAAAACCACTACATGAAACCGCGTCTTTTTCCGCCATGCGTCGTTGCAGCCCCTTGCCGCACTGCCAGTGCGGCTGCGGGTCTGCGCCTAGCCTGGCGAACAAATCCATCGGTTTCATTTCGTAATGCCTTTGGTGAAACGGACTACTAG
>JACZKT010000116.1 GCA_014859905.1 Rubrivivax sp. | reverse complement strand
GCATCGTGCCCCGGCCTGGCAGCAGCGCTGGGAGGCCGCCGTCGCGTCGCTCGGCCTGCCGGTGTTCCGTCTGCCCAGCGGCGCGGGGCACGATGCGATGAAGCTGCACGAAGTCATGCCGCAGGCCATGCTCTTCGTTCGCGGCGGCAATGCCGGCATCAGCCACAACCCGCTGGAAACCATCACTGCCGACGACGCCGACCTGTGTGTCGCCGCCTACGCCCGGCTGCTCGACGACCTGGCCCACGCATGATCGCCACCCGCTACGAGGCGCTCGACGCCTGGATCGACGCCCATTTCGACGAGGAAGTCCGCTTCCTGCAGGAACTCGTGCGCGTGCCCACCGACACCCCGCCAGGCAACAACGCACCGCACGCCGAGCGCACGGCCGAGTTGCTGGCCGCCATGGGCCTGCCCGCCGAGAAGCACCCGGTGCCGGCCTGGGCACTGCAGGAATACGGCCTGCAGTCGATCACCAACCTCATCGTGCGCCGGCGTTTCGGCGCCGCCGGCGGTGAACACCGGCCGGCCGCGGGCCTGGGTCCGATCGTCGCGCTCAACGCCCACGGCGATGTCGTGCCCCCCGGCGAAGGCTGGTCGCACGACCCTTACGGCGCCGAGATCGTCGACGGCAAGCTCTACGGCCGTGCCGCCGCGGTGAGCAAGAGCGACTTCGCGACCTATGCCTTCGCCCTGCGCGCGCTGGAAGCCGCCGGCGGGCCCTTGAAGGGCGGGGTCGAGCTGCACTTCACCTACGACGAGGAGTTCGGCGGCGAGCTCGGCCCCGGCTGGCTGCTCGCCAACCGGTTGACGCGGCCCGATTTCCTGATTGCCGCCGGCTTCAGCTACCAGGTCGTGACGGCGCACAGCGGCTGCCTGCAGTTCGAAGTGACCTTGCACGGCCTGGCCTCGCACGCTGCCTACCCCGAGACCGGCATCGACGCGCTGCAGGCGGCAAACAGGCTGCTGAGCGCGCTCTACGGCTACAACGAGGTGCTGCGCGCTCGCCGCTCGGCGGTGGCCGGCATCACGCACCCCTACCTGAACGTCGGCCGCATCGAGGGCGGCAGCAACACCAACGTGGTGCCCGGCAAGGTGGTGCTGAAGATCGACCGCCGCATGATCCCCGAGGAAGAGGCCGGCACGGTGGAGGCCGAAGTGCGCGAGCTCATCGAACGCACCGTGGCCGCCAGTGCCGGTGTCCGCGTCGAGATCAGGCGCCTGCTGCTGGCCCACCCGCTCAAGCCGCTGGCGGGCAACGCGCCGCTGGTCGACGCAGTGCTGAGGCATGGCCAGGCCGTCTTCGGTGTCCCCATCCCCACCAGCGGCATGCCGCTGTACACCGACGCTCGCTTGTACGGCGCCCATGGCGTGCCGGCCGTGATCTACGGCGCCGGCCCGCGCACCGTGCTGGAGAGCAACGCCAAGCGTGCCGACGAGCACCTGGTGCTGAGCGACCTGCGCGGCGCCACCAAGGTGATTGCGCGCACCTTGCTGGACCTGCTGCACGCCGAGGCGCCTTGATGATGGGCGCGACGCCGGCTTCTGGTGCAGGCCCCGAGGGTGAACTGCGCACGGAACTTGCAGAATGACCCTGCCGAGGGGCGACACGCCTGACCCTCAGACCCCCAAAGCCAACCACGGAGCCTCACCCATGAACGTCCTCTTCGCTGCGCTCAGGCGCCGCACGCTGATCACCGCTGCCGCGCTGCTGGCCACCCCTGCCATCGGGCTGGCGCAGACGCCGATCAAGTTCCAGCTCGACTGGCGCTTCGAAGGCCCGGCGGCGCTGTTCCTGGCCGCGCAGGCCAAGGGTTACTACAAGGCCGCGGGGCTGGACGTGAGCATCGACGCCGGCAACGGCTCGGGCGGCACCGTCACGCGCGTGGCCTCGGGCAGCTACGACATGGGTTTCGCCGACCTGGCCGCGCTGATGGAGTTCCACGCCAACAACCCCGATGCGCCGAACAAGCCGGTGGCGGTGATGATGGTCTACAACAACACGCCGGCCGCGGTGCTGGCGCTGAAGAAGAGCGGCATCACCAAGCCCGCCGACCTGAGCGGCCGCAAGCTCGGCGCGCCGGGCTTCGACGCCGGTCGCAAGGCCTTCCCGATCTTCGCCAAGGCCAACGGCATCACCGGCGTGCAGTGGACGAGCATGGACCCGCCGCTGCGCGAAACGATGCTCGTGCGCGGCGACGTCGAGGCCATCACCGGCTTCTCCTTCACCTCGCTGCTGAACCTGGAAGCGCGCGGCGTGAAGGCCGAGGACATCGTCGTGCTGCCCTACCCGGCGCACGGGGTCAAGCTCTATGGCAACGTCATCATCGCCAGCCCGAAGATGATCAAGGACCGCCCGCAGGCCGTGCAGGCCTTCCTGGCAGCCTTCACGCGCGGCGTCAAGGAGGTCATTGCCGACCCCAAGACCGCCATCGCCTACGTCAAGGCGCGCGACGGCATCATCAACGAGGCGCTGGAACTGCGCCGGCTGCAATTGGCCATCGATGCCACCGTGCTGACGTCCGACGCGCGCAGCGAAGGCTTCGGCAACGTCATGGGCCCGCGCCTGGCGCTGATGGCCAGCCAGGTGGCCGACGCCTTCGGCACCAAGGAGCGCATCAATCCCGACGCGGTGTGGAACGGCAGCCTGCTGCCGCCGATGGTCGATCGCAACATCTTTCCCGTGGCGCGCAAGTAGTGGGCCGCCCACAGCAGGGCGCGACTGGGGCGGCCGGCGATGTACTCGCGTCGCGCAGCATGCGGGGCGGGCACAAGCCCCGTGAAGCCCCGCCGCCGCCGCCGCATCCCCTGACGTCACCGTCGGCACCGCCGGCGCCCCCGCCATGAACTCATTCGTCGACTTTCGCAAGGTCTGGCTCGCCTACAACGACGAGCTGCTGGCCCAGGGCCACTTCGCGGTGGAAGACATCTCGTTGCAGATGGGTGAGGGCGAGTTCATCGCCATCGTCGGCCCCTCGGGCTGCGGCAAGTCGACCTTCATGAAGCTGACCACGGGCCTCAAGATGCCGAGCAAGGGCACCATCCACATCAACGGCGCGCCGGTGACGGGGCCGTTGAAGATCAGCGGCATGGCCTTCCAGGCGCCCAGCCTGCTGCCCTGGCGTACGACGATGGACAACGTGCTGCTGCCATTGGAGATCGTCGAGCCCTACCGCTCCAGCTTCAAGGCCAGGCGCAGGGAATACGAGGCCAAGGCGCGCGAGCTGCTCAGGAGCGTGGGCCTGGCCGGCTACGAGGACAAGTTCCCGTGGCAGCTCTCGGGCGGCATGCAGCAGCGCGCCAGCATCTGCCGCGCGCTGGTGCACGAGCCCAAGATGCTGCTGCTCGACGAGCCCTTCGGGGCGCTCGACGCCTTCACGCGCGAAGAGCTGTGGTGCATCCTGCGCGACCTGCAGTCGGCGCAGAAGTTCAACGTCATCCTGGTCACGCACGACCTGCGCGAAAGCGTCTTCCTGGCCGACACCGTGTATGTGATGAGCAAGAGCCCGGGGCGTTTCGTCGTCACGCGGCAGATCGATCTGCCGCGCCCGCGCGACCTGGAGATCACCTACACGCCGCAGTTCACCGACATCGTGCACGAGCTGCGCGGGCACATCGGCGCCATCCGCAGGACCGTGGCGGTGCCGCAATGAAGATCTCGAAGAACATGGAACGCTGGTCGCCGCTGGTCGTGCTGGCCGCGGTGCTGCTGTTGTGGCAGGCGGTGGTGATGCTGTTTCGCATCCCCGAGTTCATCTTCCCCAGCCCGACGCAGATCGCGCAGCAGTTCGGCGCATACACCGGGGCGCTGCTGGAGGCGGCCTGGAAGACCTTCTGGGTCACGATGCTGGGCTTTGGCCTGAGCATCGTGGTCGGCGTGCTCCTGGGTTTCCTGATCGGCAGCTCGCGCCTGGCCTACACCGCACTGTATCCGTTGATGGTGGCCTTCAACGCCGTGCCCAAGGCGGCGGTGGTGCCGATCCTGGTGGTGTGGTTCGGCATCGGCCTCGGGCCGGGGGTGCTGACGGCCTTCCTGATCTCGTTCTTCCCGATCACCGTGAACATCGCCACCGGACTGGCCACGCTGGAGCCCGAGCTCGAAGACGTGCTGCGCGTGCTCGGCGCGCGGCGCTGGGACGTGCTGGTCAAGGTCGGCCTGCCGCGCTCGATGCCGTACTTCTACGGCTCGCTGAAGATCGCCATCACGCTGGCCTTCGTGGGTACCGTGCTGGCCGAGATGACGGCCGGCGACTCGGGCATCGGCTACCTGATGCAGACGGCAGGCAGCCAGCAGCGCATGTCGCTGGCCTTCGCCGGCCTGGTGACCATCGGCGCCATGGCGATGGCGATGTACGAGCTGTTCTCGTGGATCGAGAAGCGCACCACCGGCTGGGCGCATCGCGGCACGCAGGGCGAATGAGCTGGCACGGCCGGCTCGCGCTGCACTACACGCGCAACGGCGACCGCACCACGGCGCTCGACCGCCACCACGGCCCGCTGCGGGTGCTGCAGCGCCTGTACCCGGAAGGGCCAGGCATCTGCCACCATGTGCTGGTGCATCCGCCGGGGGGCATGGTCGGCGGCGACGCACTCGAGATCGACGTCAAGCTCGCCACGGACACCCATGCGCTCATCACGACACCCGGCGCGACGCGTTTCTACCGCAGCACCGGTGCCCTCGCCAGCCAGCAGGCGCTGCTGCAGCTGTCCGCCGGCGCGCGGCTGGAGTGGCTGCCGCTGGAGACCATCGCCTACCGCGGCTGCCAGGCCGGCAACAGCGTGCGGCTACAGCTGGCGCCTGGCGCCGAGGCGATGGGCTGGGAGGTGCTGGCCCTGGGGCTGCCGGCGGCCGGCGAGCCCTTCGATGCCGGCAGCTACAGCCAGCACATGGAAGTGTCCGGCGTCTGGCAGGAGCGTGCGCTGATCGCCGCCGAGGACCGTCGACTGCTGGACAGCCCGCTGGGCCTGGCCGGCCATCGTGTGCTGGCCACCATGTGGTGGGCCGGCGGCGAGGCACTGGCGCCGGCGCGACGCCAGGCGCTGCTGGACAGCGCGCGCGAGGTCTTGGCCACGAACCCCTTGCGGGCCAGCGCCGGTGTCACCGCGCCGCAGCCGGGCGTGGTGG
>JACZKT010000115.1 GCA_014859905.1 Rubrivivax sp. | reverse complement strand
CAGCGCCAGCGCGGCCGGCAGCAGCAGCCAGGCCGGCTTGCCCTGGCGCAGCACGAGCCAGGGCAGGTAGCAGCCGACGATCTCCAGCACGGCCGTCAAGGCGAACAGCGCCGACACCTTGATCAGCGCCGTCATACGGCCTCCTGCAGCGATGCGATCAGCGGGCAGGCCACGCGGCCACGGCCGCCGGCGCAGCGCGCCACCAGCGCCGCCAGCGCGGCCTCGATGCGCTGCAGGTCGGCCAGCCGCTGGCGCACGTCCAGCAGCCGATGCAGCGCGATCTCGCGTGCCTCGCTGCAGCGCGTGCCGTCTTCCAGCTGCAGCAGCTGCGCGACTTCGTCGAGGCTGAAGCCGCTGCGCTGCGCCGATTTGACGAAGCGCACGCGCGCCAGGTCGGCCGGCCCGTAGCGGCGCACGCTGCCGCTGGGGCGTTCGGGCTCGGGCAGCAGGCCGCGGCGCTGGTAGAAGCGGATCGTCTCGACGTTGACGCCCGCGGCGGCGGCGAGGGTGCCTATCGTGAGACCGGTATCAGGGGCCAGGCCGCTGGTCGTGCTTCGCATCGCGCTTGACTCCGTACTGAGGTACGGAAGTATGCTGCCTTCCATGCCTGCCGATGCACCCGTCTCCCGCCGTCCGGCCGCGCCGGCGTGGTCGGCGCCTCGCACCGTCGCCTTGTCGTTGCCGACGATGGACTGCGCCGTGTGCCCGATCACCCTCAAGAAGGCGATGGTCAAGGTGGACGGCGTCAGCCGGGCCGAGGTGAACTTCGACAAGCGCCAGGCCCTCGTCGACTTCGACGATGCGAAGACCAGCGTGCAGGCGCTGACGCGCGCCACGCAGGATGCGGGCTATCCGTCGACCGTGGTCGAGAGCCCGAAGTGAGCACGGTGACCCTGGAATCGACGCTGACCTGCCCGCATTGCGGCCAGGCCAAGGCCGAACGCATGCCCACCGATGCCTGCCAGTGGTTCTACGAGTGCGAAGCCTGCCACGCCGTGCTCAAGCCGCTGCCCGGCGACTGCTGCGTCTTCTGCTCCCACGGCACGGCGCCTTGCCCGCCGATCCAGGCGCAACGGGCCAGTGAGCCCGGCGAGCGCGGCAGTTGCTGCGGCTGAGCGCCGCGATGACGCGCTCGGTGATGACCCGGCGCTGACGCCAGCAATTCACCCCCCACGGATCATCGTCGACGCCGAGCCGGTGTTCGACGCGATCGCTGTCAACGCGGCAAGATGATCCGCGGTGCGGGGCGACAAGCCCCGCCGCCGCCGTCTTGATGCTGCTCAAGCCATGGCCGGGACTGGAGATCAAGACTCGAACCATGTCCAGGATCCACACCGAACGCCACCGCACGCACAGCATCGGCTGGCTGCGCGCCGCCGTGCTGGGGGCCAACGACGGCATCGTCTCCACGGCCAGCCTGATCATCGGCGTGGCCGCCGCCAACGCGACGCAAAGCGCCGTGCTGGTGGCCGGCGTGGCCGGCCTGGTGGCGGGCGCCATGTCGATGGCGGCAGGCGAATATGTCTCGGTGAGTTCGCAGTTCGACACCGAGCAGGCCGACATCGCGCGTGAACGCCACGAACTGGCGACCGACAGCGCACGCGAAACCGCCGAGCTGGCCGGCATCTACGTGCAGCGCGGCCTCGATGCCGACCTGGCGCAGCAGGTGGCAACGCAGTTGATGGCCAAGGATGCCCTTGGTGCCCATGCCCGCGACGAGCTCGGCATTTCCGAAGTCGTGAGCGCCAGGCCCCTGCAGGCTGCCTGGGCCTCGGCTGGGGCGTTCACCGTCGGCGCCGGTTTGCCCTTGGCGAGCGCCTGGCTGTCGCCCGAAAGACATCTGACGCTGGTGGTCGGCGCAACGTCGCTGCTGTTTCTGGTGCTGCTGGGTGGCCTGGCGGCCTACACCGGCGGCGCCCCCATTGCCCGCGGCGTGGCGCGGGTGACGTTCTGGGGCGCGCTGGCGATGGCGATCACGGCGGGCGTCGGCAGGCTGTTCGGTGTGGTGGCATGACGCGCCCGCCGGCTGAACGCTCGCCGGCGCGGGCTCACGCGTCGCTCACACCCCCTTGAGTCCCCAGCAACACCAGGCGGCGGCCGTGGCCGATGCCAGCTTCACCGCCACCGGCCTGAGCCAGGCCGAGGCCGCGCAACGGCTCGCCGCCGACGGCCCCAACGCATTGCCCGGTGGCCGGCGCCGCACGCTGCTGTCGATCGCCGGCGAAACGGCGCGCGAACCGATGTTCCTGCTGCTGCTGGCAGCCGGCACGCTGTACCTGGTGTTCGGCGACCTGGCCGAAGGCCTGACGCTGTTCGGCTTCGTGCTCGTCACGCTCGGTCTGACGCTGTACCAGGAAGGCAAGACCGAGCGCGCCATCGAGGCATTGCGCGATCTCACCAGCCCGCGCGCGCTGGTCATCCGCGACGGCCGGCCGCAGCGCATCGCCGGGCGCGACGTGGTGCGCGGCGATGTGCTGCAACTGGGCGAAGGTGACCGCGTGCCGGCCGATGCGCTGCTGGTCGCGGCCGACGGGTTGCGCGTGGACGAGTCGCTGCTCACCGGTGAGGCGGTGCCTGTGAGCAAGCTGGCCCCTGCGGCTGGTACGCCGAGCGTCGAGCGCGACGCGGCGACGTCGGCGCGCCCCGGTGGTGACGACCTGCCCATGGTCTACGCCGGCACGCTGATCGTGCAGGGCCACGGCCTGGCCCGCGTCATCGCGACCGGTGCGCGCAGCGAGATCGGCCGCATCGGTGGCGCGCTCGGTACGCTGGAGGCCGAACGCTCGCCGCTGCAGAAACAGACCGCTGTGCTGGTGCGCAACCTGGCGCTGCTGGCCCTGGCCCTGAGCCTGGCGCTGGTTCTGGTGCATGGCCTGCTGCGCGGCGACTGGCTGGCCGCGCTGCTGGCCGGCATCGCGCTGGCGATGGCCATGCTGCCCGAGGAATATCCGGTGGTGCTGACCGTGTTCCCGGCGCTGGGCGCGCGGCGGCTGTCGCGCGAGGGTGTGCTGACAAGGCGCATCAACGCCATCGAGACGCTGGGTGCCACCACCGTGCTGTGCACCGACAAGACCGGCACGCTGACCGAGAACCGCATGACGGTGTCGCGCCTGGTGGCGGGTGGGCTGGCGCTGGACGCACGGGTGGACTTGTCGAGCCTGGCCGCGGGCGAGCTGCCCGAGGCCTTCCACGCCCTGGTCGAAAATTCGATCCTGGCCAGCGTGGTCGATCCCTTCGACCCCATGGAGCAGGCCTTCCACCGCGTTGGCGAGCAGTTCCTGGCCGGCACCGAACACCTGCACCGCGACTGGCGCCTGGTGCAGACCTACGCGCTGAGCCCGGCGCTGCGCGCGATGTCGCATGTGTGGGCGGCGCCCGAGGGCGGAGTCCAGGTGGTCTCCGCCAAGGGCGCCCCCGAGGCGGTGGTGGAGCTGTGCCACCTCGATGCGGCCGCACAGGCGCTCATCAATGACGCCGTCGACGCCTTGGCCGCCGACGGCCTGCGCGTCCTGGCAGTGGCCCAGGGCCGCTTCGAAGGGCAGGACTGGCCGGCATCCGAGCACGACTTCGACTTCGAATTCGTCGGCCTGCTGGGCCTGGCGGACCCGCTGCGCGGGCAGGTTCCCGGGGCCATTGCCGAATGCCGGGCGGCCGGCATCCGCGTCGTCATGATCACCGGCGACTATCCCGTCACGGCGCGCGCCATTGCGCACCAAGCCCGCCTGGCCGAGAGCGCGGGCGAAGTCCTCTCCGGCGACGAAATGGCCACGCTCGACGACGCGGCCCTGCGCGACCGCATGGCTGCCGTGAGCGTCTGCGCCCGCATCGCGCCCGAACAGAAGCTGCGCATCGTGCAGGCGCTGAAGGCGAATGGCGAGATCGTCGCCATGACCGGCGACGGCGTCAACGACGCGCCGGCGCTGCGCGCCGCCCACGTGGGCATCGCGATGGGCGCGCGCGGCACCGACGTGGCGCGCGAGGCCGCGTCGCTGGTGCTGCTGGACGACGACTTCACGGCCATCGTGCGCGCGGTCCGGCTGGGGCGGCGCATCTTCGACAACCTGCGCAAGTCGATGTCGTACATCCTGGCCGTGCACGTGCCGATCGCCGGCATGGCGCTGCTGCCGGTGTTGCTGGGCTGGCCGGCGCTGCTGTACCCGATGCACATCGCATTCCTGGAACTGATCATCGACCCCGCCTGTTCGCTGGCCTTCGAGAGCGAGCCGGCCGAAAGCGACGTCATGCAACGCCCGCCGCGCGACGCCGCGGCACCGCTGTTCGGCGGCGCGACGCTGTGGCTGGCGCTGCTGCAGGGCCTGGGCGCGCTGGCGGTGGTGCTG
>JACZKT010000114.1 GCA_014859905.1 Rubrivivax sp. | reverse complement strand
GTGCAGCGGCGTCGGGCCCTGCAGGGCGTCACCGACCACGTCGGCATACGCCTTGCCCGGCGTGAAACGCACGCTGCCGACGGCACGGTCTGGACGCTGGCCCTGCTGCAGGGCCAGCTCACCAACCAGGGCGACGCCTGGGTCTACACGGTGGACCAGCTGGCGCGCCTGCTCGAGGCCCCCGCAGCGGTCACTGTGAACGAGGTCAGCGTCGACCCGCCGGTCGAGCGATTCCAGGTGCTTGCGCGGCGCGTCGCCGAGTTGCACGTGGCGCTGGCGCGCCGCACGGGCGCCCCGGCCTTCGACCCCGAGCCCGTCGAGGCCCGCGACTTGCAACGCTGGACCACGGCCGTGCGGGAGGAATGCACGCGCACGCTGGCGCTGCTGGAGGACCGCCGCGCTGCCTGGGCATCACCGCAGAGCGAACTCGCGGCACAAGTGGTACAGGCCCGCGCCAGCCTGCTGGCCATCGTCGACCGCGTGGCGCAGTCGCAGCCGCTCGGCGTGAAGACGCGGATCCACGGCGACCTGCACCTGGAGCAGGTGCTGGTCTGCCGCGACGACTTCTTCATCATCGACTTCGAAGGCGAGCCGCAGCGCACGTTCGAAGAGCGGCGCGCCAAGCACAGCGCTCTGCGCGACGTGGCCAGCATGCTGCGCTCGTTCGACTACGCGCGCCACACGGCATTGCACCAGGTGGCGCAGGGCGCGGGCGAACTCGAGCGCCTGGCGCCGGTGGCGCGGCGCTGGGAACGGTGGGTGCGCACCGCCTTCCTGGAGACCTACCGCGAGATCACACAGGCCGCTGGCCTGTATCCCGGCGGGGCAGGGTTCGAGGCCGCCCACACGCTGCTCGATCTGTTCGAGCTGGAAAAGGCGCTGTACGAACTGCGCTACGAGATCGACAACCGGCCCGAATGGGTCGGCGTGCCGCTGGCCGGCATTGCCGTGCTGGCCGGCATAAGCACCTGAAACCGCCGGAGCAAGGGGACTGAACATGCAGAACATCGATGTCGTGCTGGAACCGCTGCGCGCGCTGCTGCACCAGGTTGGCGCCTTCATGCCGAGGCTGGCACTGGCGCTGGCCGTGCTGTTCATCGGCTGGCTGGTGGCCAAGGCGTTTCGCTTCAGCGTCGTGAAGGCGCTGCGGGCGCTGAACTTCCACGTCCTGACCGAACGCGCCGGGATCGACGGCTTCCTGCAGCAAGGCGGCACCGAGAAGGACACCACCGAGCTGTTCGGCTGGATCGCCTATGCGCTGGTCCTCCTGGCGTCGCTGATCATCGCCTTCAACAGCCTGGGGCTGGCCCAGGTCACCGACCTGCTCGGCAAGGTGATGCTGTTCGTGCCGCGGCTGCTGGTGGCGCTGCTGGTGGTGGTGTTCGGCAGCTACTTCGCACGTTTCGCCGGCAACGCGGTGCAGAGCTATTGCCGCAGCGCCGAGATCAGTGACGGCGAACTGCTCGGCCGCCTCATGCAGTACGGCGTGATGGTCTTCGTCGTGCTGCTCGCGGTGGACCACCTGGACATCGGGGGCGGCCTCATCCAGCAGACCTTCCTGATCCTGCTGGCCGGCATCGTCGTGGCGCTGGCGCTGTCGTTCGGCCTCGGTGGCCGCGACCGTGCGGCTGCGCTGATCGAGCGCTGGTTCCCGCGCGACCGCGGCGACCGGCTGCCCTGATGGCCGGCGCTCCGGTCATCGACGCCCTGTGGCCGGGCAAGCCGTACCCGCGCGGCGCCACCTGGGACGGCATGGGGGTGAACTTCGCGCTGTTCTCGGAGTCGGCCGAGCGCGTCGAGTTGTGCCTGTTCGACCCCAGCGGGCGCAATGAAGTGCAGCGCCTGGTCCTGCGCGAGCAGACCGACCAGGTCTTCCACGGCTACCTGCCGCAGGCGCGGCCGGGGCTGCACTATGGCTACCGCGTCTACGGCCCCTATAGCCCCAGGGACGGCCATCGCTTCAACGGCCACAAGCTGCTGCTCGACCCCTATGCGCGCAACATCGTGGGCAGCATCCGCTGGCACGATGCGCTGTTCGGCTACCGCATCGGCCACAGCCAGGGCGACCTCTCGTTCGACCGCCGCGACAGCGCGCCCTACCTGCCGCGTTGCAAGGTCGTCGAGTCCGCGTTCACCTGGGGCGAAGACCGGCCGCCCAGGGTGCCATGGCACGAGACGGTCATCTACGAGCTGCACGTGCGCGGCTTCACGCGCCGGCACCCCGACGTGCCGCCTGCGCTGCGCGGCACCTACGGCGGCCTGGCCTGCGCGCCGGTGATCGAGCACTTCAAGCGGCTGGGCGTGACGACGATCGAGCTGATGCCGGTGCACTCGTTCCTCGACGACCGCCATCTCGTCGAGCGCGGCCTGCGCAACTACTGGGGCTACAACTCGATCGGCTATTTCGCCCCCGAGCACCGTTACAGCGCCACGGGCAAGGTCGGCGAGTTCAAGACCATGGTGCGCACGCTTCACGAGGCGGGCATCGAGGTGCTGCTCGACGTCGTCTACAACCACACCGCCGAAGGCAGCGAGCGCGGGCCGACGCTGTGCTTTCGCGGCATCGACAATGCGGCGTACTACCGCCTCGTGCGCGACGACCCGCGTTACTACCAGGACTTCACCGGTTGCGGCAACACGCTGAACATGCAGCATCCCCGGGTGTTGCAGCTGTTGATGGATTCGCTGCGCTACTGGGTCACCGAGATGCACGTCGACGGTTTCCGTTTCGACTTGGCCTCCACCCTGGCGCGGGAACTGCACGATGTCGACAGGCTCTCGGCCTTCTTCGATCTGGTGCAGCAGGATCCGATCGTCAGCCAGGTCAAGCTGATCGCCGAGCCGTGGGATATCGGCGAAGGCGGATATCAGGTGGGCAACTTCCCTGGGCTGTGGACCGAATGGAACGGAAAATTCCGCGACACCGTCCGCGATTACTGGCGCGGGCAGCCAGCCACCCTCGGAGAATTCGCGTCGCGACTCACCGGTTCATCTGACCTGTACGAGGCCACCGGACGCCGCCCCAGCGCGAGTATCAACTTCGTCACCGCTCACGACGGGTTCACCCTGCGAGACCTGGTCTCCTACAACGAGAAACACAACGAGGCCAACGGCGAGAACAATCAAGACGGCGAAACCTACAACCGGTAATGGAACTGCGGTGTGGAAGGGCCCACCGATGATCCGCAGATTCTCGCGCTGCGCGCCCGGCAGATGCGCAACATCTTCGCAACCCTGGTACTGAGCCAGGGCACGCCGATGCTGTCACACGGAGACGAGATCGGCCGTACCCAGCAAGGCAACAACAATGT
>JACZKT010000113.1 GCA_014859905.1 Rubrivivax sp. | reverse complement strand
GTGCACGACTGCTTCACGATCGCCGAACTGCTGACCTACGAGGCGATGGGGCTGGCCGCACCCGGCCAGGGCGCGCGGCTGCTGACCGAGGGTGTGGTCAGCGCGGGAGGCAGGCTGCCGGTCAATCCCTCGGGCGGCTTGAAGGCCAAGGGCCACCCGATCGGCGCCACCGGGGTGTCGATGCACGTGCTGGCGGCCATGCAGCTCATGGGAGAGGCCGGCGAGATGCAGGTGCCCGACGCCGAACTGGCCGGCGTCTTCAACATGGGCGGATCGGCGGTGGCCAGCTACGTCAGCATCCTGGAGCGCGCCCGGTGAACCTGGCACAACTCCTGGTCAGAGCGGCGCGGGTCCACCCCGACCGGCCCGCGGTGCTGCTGGGTGACCAGCCTCAGTTGACTTACCGCGAGCTGGCCGCACGCACGGCGCGGCTGGCGGGGCACCTGCGCGACGGTCTGGGGCTGCAACCCGGCGATCGTGTGGCGATCTACATGAGCAACCACGTGGCCTATCTGGAGGTGCTGTATGCCGCCTGGTGGGCCGGGCTGGTGGTGGTGCCGGTCAACGCCAAGCTGCACCCGCGGGAGGTCGAATTCATCCTCGGCGACGCCGGTGCGGCGGTATTGTTCGTGTCCGACGATCTCGCCGTCGACCTGCAGCCACTGCTCGGCAGCCTGCCGGCGCTGCGCCAGGTCCACACGCCGGGCGAACCAGCCTACGAGACGGCGCTCGCCGCTCCGGCCCTGGCGCCCACGCACCGCACGCCTGACGACCTGGCCTGGCTGTTCTACACCTCGGGCACGACGGGCCGGCCCAAGGGCGTGATGCAGACGCATCGCAACCTGTATGCGATGACCTCGTGTTATTTCATCGACGTCGATGAGGTCCATGCCGGCGACGCCATCGTTTACGCCGCGCCCATGTCGCATGGCGCCGGCCTCTACAACTTTGCTTTCGTCGCCAGGGCGGCACGCCATATCGTGCCCCTCTCCGGGGGTTTCGATCCGGCCGAACTGGTGGCGCTGTCGCGAAGCGTGGGCCGGCTGTGTTTGTTCGCCGCGCCGACCATGGTCAAGCGGCTGGTCGAGCACATCGCCGCCAGCGGGGCCTCGGCGGACGGTTTCAAGACCCTGGTCTACGGCGGCGGGCCGATGTATGTCGAGGATATCCAGGCCGCGCTGTCGACGATGGGGCCGCGCTTCGTGCAGATCTACGGCCAGGGCGAATCGCCGATGACGATCACCGCACTGGCACGCGAAACCCTGGACGACCGCCGGCACCCGCGCTGGGCCGAGCGCATCGCCTCGGTGGGCGTGGCGCAGACGCTGGTCGAGGTGCGCGTGGCCGGCCCCGACGGCCAGACGCTGCCCAGCGGCGAAACCGGCGAGGTGGTCGTGCGCGGCGAAGCGGTGATGGCCGGCTACTGGCACAACCCCGAAGCCACGAGGCAGGCCCTGCGCGACGGCTGGCTGTGGACCGGGGACATGGGCGCCATCGATACCGACGGCTACCTGACGCTGAAGGACCGCTCCAAGGACGTGATCATCAGCGGCGGATCCAATATCTACCCGCGTGAGGTCGAAGAGGTCCTGCTGCGCCACCCCGGCGTGCGCGAGGTGTCGGTGATCGGCCAGCCCGATCCGGAGTGGGGCGAGGTCGTGGTCGCCGTCGTCGCCGGTACCGCGGTCACGGCCGAAGCGCTGGACGACCTGTGCCTCGAACATATCGCGCGCTTCAAGCGGCCCAAGCGCTACCACTTCGTCGCCGAGCTGCCCAAGAACAACTACGGCAAGGTGCTGAAGACCGCCTTGCGCGACATGCTGCACCAGGGAGAACCCCCATGCTGAACGGCCGCACCGCACTCGTCACCGGGTCCACGCAAGGCATCGGCCTGGCCGTCGCCCAGGCGCTGGCACGGGCCGGCGCCGATGTCGTGATGCACGGCATCGAACCCGTCGCCCAGGGCGAGGCCATCGCCGCCGAACTGGCCAGGTCGACCGGTGTGCGCACGGCCTATGTGCGGGCCGATCTGGCCCGGTCGGACGAAGCCGAGGGCCTGGTCGCCGCGGCGACGGCGGCGCTGCGGTCGCCCGACATCCTGGGCAACAACGCCGGCATCCAGCACACCTGCCCGATCGAGACCTTTCCGCTCGAGCGCTGGAACGCCATCATCGCCGTCAACCTGTCGGCCGCCTTCCTGACGATGAAGGCGGCGGTGCCGGCGATGCGCGATCGTGGCTGGGGCCGCATCGTCAATGTCGCCTCGGTGCACGGCCTGGTGGCCTCGGTCAACAAGGGTGCATACCTGGCCGCCAAGCACGGCTTGGTCGGCCTGTCCAAAGGCGTGGCACTGGAGACCGCCACGCAGGGCATCACGGTCAACTGCATCTGCCCCGGGTGGACCGACACGGCCATCATCCAGCCGCAGATCGAGGCCCGCGCGGCGCAGTGCGGCGGCGACCGCAGCGCCGGCATCCGCGAGCTGCTGCGGGAAAAACAACCCAACCTGACGCTGCTGCCGCCCGAGCGCATCGGCGACGTCGCGGTCTTCCTGTGCAGCGACGCCGCCGCCGGCATCACGGGCGTGGCCCTGCCGGTGGACGGCGGCTGGACCGCGCAATGATTTCCCCGCACCCACCAAGGCACCGGGGACGACCCCATGAACTTTCGACTCCCGACCCCTTCCTCCGCCGCGCCGGCGCTCCTGGCCGTGGGCTGCGGTGGCAGCGACGGCCCCGATGCCGTGATCAATGTCCTGCCGGCCGGCTTTGCCGAACACGGCATGCAGCCGTACGGCGCGTCCGCGGCGATCACCGCGGCGCATGTGCCGAACTTCACC
The DNA here is from genome assembly GCA_014859905.1 of Rubrivivax sp. Taxonomy (GTDB): domain Bacteria; phylum Pseudomonadota; class Gammaproteobacteria; order Burkholderiales; family Burkholderiaceae_C; genus Rubrivivax. The sequence continues at coordinate 3,468 of JACZKT010000113.1, read as the reverse complement.
ACGGCACCGGCGGCGGGCGATGTCATCGTTTTCACGGGGGGTAACACCATCCGTGTCCCGAACTAAACTGCCGGTCGTCTTGCTTGCCGAAAACTTGAGTGCCAGCGCGCTGGTGAATCACGCCAGCGCGCTCGATCGACAACCGCCGTGCCCCCGGCCAGCCGACTCCCGTTCCCCACAATGCCTCGCATGAGCACGGACATCATTCTCGAAACCCGCGGCTTGACGAAGGAGTTCAAGGGCTTCATCGCGGTCGCCGACGTCGACCTGCGCGTGCGCCGCGGCGACATCCATGCGCTGATCGGCCCCAACGGCGCCGGCAAGACCACCTGCTTCAACCTGCTGACCAAATTCCTGACGCCCACGCGCGGCCAGATCCTGTTCGACGGCCAGGACATCACGCGCGAGAAGCCGGCCCAGATCGCACGCCGCGGCGTCATCCGCTCGTTCCAGATCTCGGCCACCTTCCCACACCTCACGGTGCTGGAGAACGTGCGTGTGGCGCTGCAGCACAAGCTGGGCGTGTCCTTCCACTTCTGGCGCTCGGAGCGCGTGCTCGACCAGCTCGACGGCCGCGCGCTCGAACTGCTGGACACCGTGGGCCTGCGCGAGATGGCCGAGGTCGTGACCGTGGAACTGCCCTATGGCCGCAAGCGCGCGCTGGAGATCGCCACCACGCTGGCAATGGACCCGCAGATGATGCTGCTCGACGAACCCACGCAAGGCATGGGCCACGAAGACGTGGAACTGGTCACGCAACTGATCAAGAAGGTGGCGGCCAACCGCACGGTGCTGATGGTCGAGCACAACATGAACGTCGTGGCCAGCATCGCCGACCGCATCACGGTGCTGGCGCGCGGGTCCGTCATCGCCGAAGGCCCCTACGAAGTGGTCTCTAAGAACGCGCAGGTGCTGGAGGCCTACATGGGCAGTGAAGCCACCGAATTGCAGGGCGCCCATGGATAAAGGTGTCGAGTTCCTCCGGTTGATCGACGTGCACGCCTTCTACGGCGAGTCGCACATCCTTCACGGCATCGATCTCACGGTGAACCGCGGCGAGGTCGTCACGCTGCTGGGGCGCAACGGCGCCGGCCGCACGACCACGCTGAAGGCCATCCTCGGTCTGGTCGGCCGGCGCACCGGCTCGATCATGATCAATGGCAGGCAGGCGGTCGACCTGCCGCCGCACCGCATCGCCCACCTGGGCCTGGGCTACTGCCCCGAGGAGCGCGGCATCTTCGCCAGCCTCAGCTGCGAGGAAAACCTGATGCTGCCACCGGTGGTGGCCAGCGGCGGCATGAGCCTGGACGAGATCTACGAGATGTTCCCGAACCTGGAGGAACGCCGCAACAGCCCGGGCGGGCGCCTGTCGGGCGGCGAGCAGCAGATGCTGTCGGTGGCGCGCATCCTGCGCACCGGCGCCAAGCTGCTGCTGCTGGACGAAATCTCCGAGGGCCTGGCACCGGTGATCGTGCAGGCCCTGGGGCGCGCCATCCGCACCTTGCGCGGCAAGGGCATGACCATCGTGATGGTCGAACAGAATTTCCGCTTCGCCGCACCGCTGGCGGACCGGTTCTACGTGATCGAGCACGGGCGTGTGATCGAGACCTTCGCCGCCGCCGAACTCGAAGCCAGGAAGGGCATGCTGCACGAGGTGCTCGGCATCTGAGGGACCGGCCCGCCGGGCCGGATGGGAATTTCAACTGGAAAGGCTGAACATGTATCTGAAGCGCAATCTCCTCTCGACCCTGCTGGCCGCGGCCTTCGGGCTTGGCGCCGCCGGCGCGCAGGCGCAGATCTCCGACGGCGTCATCAAGATCGGCGTGCTCAACGACATGTCGTGCCTGTATGCCGACCTCACCGGCCCCGGCTCGGTGGTCGCGGCGCGGCTGGCGGTCGAGGACTTCGGCGCCGCCGCCAAGGGCATGAAGGTCGAGATCGTCTCGGCCGACCACCAGAACAAGCCCGACGTCGGCTCGACCGTGGCGCGCACCTGGTACGACGTCGACAAGGTCGACGTCATCGTCGACGTGCCCACCAGCTCGGTGGCGCTGGCCGTCAACCAGATCACGCGCGAGAAGGGCAAGGCCTTCCTCAGCTCCGGCGCGGCCACTTCCGACCTCACCGGCAAGGCCTGCAGCCCGAATACCATCCACTGGACCTACGACACCTGGATGCTGGCCAACGGCACCGGCAGCGCCATCGTCAAGACCGGCGGCGACACCTGGTTCTTCCTCACCGCCGACTACGCATTCGGCCATGCGCTGGAACGCGACACCGAGGCCGTGGTGCTGAAGAACGGCGGCAAGGTGCTGGGCAAGGTGCGCCACCCGTTCCCGGGCACCGACTTCTCGTCCTTCCTGCTGCAGGCACAGGCCTCCAAGGCCAAGGTCATCGGCCTGGCCAACGCCGGCGGCGACACCATCAACTCGATCAAACAGGCGTCGGAGTTCGGCATCGTCAAGGGCGGCCAGAACCTGGCCGGGCTGCTGGTGTTCCTGACCGATGTCAAGGCACTCGGCCTGAATACCGCGCAAGGGCTGATCTTCACCGAGACCTACTACTGGGACCGCGACGACGCCAGCCGGGCCTTCGCCAAGCGCTTTTCGGCACTGGCCCCGCGCGGCAACTATCCGACGATGATCCACGCCGGCGTGTACTCGTCGGTGCTGCACTACCTGAAGGCGGTCGAGGCGGCCAAGACCGACGACGGCACCAAGGTCATCGCGCAGATGAAGGCCCTGCCCACCGACGACCCGCTGTTCGGCAAGGGTTCGGTGCGCGCCGACGGCCGCAAGATCCACCCGGCCTACCTGGTCGAGGTCAAGAAGCCGGCCGAGTCGACCGGGCCGTGGGACCTGTACAAGATCCGCGCCACGATCCCGGCCGACCAGGCCTTCCGGCCGATGGCCGAGGGCGGCTGTCCTCTCGTCAAGTAAGCGACGTGCAGCCCGGAGTTCAGAGGGCCGCGCAGCGGCCCGGGCCAGGGTCTGACTGGAACCCCCGCTTGGCGGGGGCCGAGGGCCGCGGCTCCGACAGCCCTGAGGGCTGTCGGACGGCCCGAGGGGCCCGAGCTCTGCGAGGGCGCGGCCTGCAAGGCAGGGGGTGCCCGCTGAACAACGAGGTCACGAAGTGACCGAGATCTTCGGCGTCCCCACGCAGGCCTTGTTCGGCCAGCTGCTGCTGGGCCTGATCAACGGTTCCTTCTATGCCCTGCTCTCGCTCGGGCTGGCGGTCATCTTCGGGCTGCTGAACATCATCAATTTCGCGCACGGCGCGCAGTACATGATGGGCGCTTTCGTGGCCTACCTCATGCTCAACAAGCTGGGCATCGGCTACTGGTGGGCGCTCGTCATCGTGCCGCTGGTCGTGGGCGCCAGCGGCGTGGTCATCGAGCGGCTGATGCTGTCCAAGCTGTACAAGCTGGACCACCTCTACGGCCTGCTGCTGACCTTCGGCCTGGCGCTC
>JACZKT010000112.1 GCA_014859905.1 Rubrivivax sp. | reverse complement strand
CTGCCCGCCAGCACCCGCTTGCGCAGCGCGGCCGCGTCGGCCTTGAACTGCACGATCACCTCGCCGGGCGCCGGCGCCAGGGCCGGTCGCGCGGCCCACGCCGGCAGCGCCAGTACGAAAGCCAAGGACAGTGCGGCGGCGCAGCGGATGGAGTTCATCCACGCAGTGTAGGGTCGGTGCGCGGGCCGGGCCGGGGCCGGGTCCGGCGCAGGAAGAGAAGCAGCATCGCAGGCCGCGGCGAGGTCCTGCCGTGGCGCGGCCGCCATTCTTCAGCGCGCGATCACGCGCACCATCTCCAGCACCTTGTTGGAGTAGCCCCACTCGTTGTCGTACCAGGCGATGACCTTGACGAAGGTCTTGTCCAGCGCGATGCCGGCGTCGGCGTCGAAGACGCTGGTGCAGGGTTCGCCGCGGAAGTCGGTGGCCACCACCTTGTCCTCGGTGTAGCCGAGCACGCCCTTCATCGCGCCCAGCGACGCGGCTTTCATCGCGGCGCAGATCTCGGCGTAGCTGGCTTCCTTGACCAGCTCCACCGTCAGGTCGACCACCGAGACGTCGGAAGTGGGAACGCGGAAGGACATGCCGGTGAGCTTCTTGTTCAGCTCGGGGATCACCACGCCCACCGCCTTGGCTGCGCCGGTGCTGCTGGGGATGATGTTCTCCAGGATGCCGCGGCCGCCGCGCCAGTCCTTGTTGCTGGGGCCGTCCACGGTCTTCTGCGTCGCCGTGGTCGCGTGCACGGTGGTCATCAGGCCGCGCTTGATGCCCCAGGTGTCGTTCAGCACCTTGGCCACCGGGGCCAGGCAGTTGGTGGTGCAGCTGGCGTTGCTGATGATGGCCTGGCCGGCGTAGGTCTGGTCGTTGACGCCGTAGACGAACATCGGCGTGTCGTCCTTGCTGGGCGCGGTCTGGATCACCTTCTTCGCGCCGGCGTCGATGTGCTTCTGGCAGCTTTCCTTGGTCAGGAACAGGCCCGTGCCTTCGACCACGATGTCGGCGCCGACCTCGCCCCACTTCAGCTCGGCCGGGTTCTTCAGCGCGGTCAGGCGGATGCGCTTGCCGTTGACGACGAGCGTGGAGCCGTCCACCGACACCTCGCCCTTGAAACGGCCGTGCACGCTGTCGTACTTGAGCATGTAGGCCAGGTAGTCGGGTTCGAGAAGGTCGTTGATGGCGACGACCTCGATCTCGGGGAAGTTCTGCACCGCGGCACGGAACACCATGCGTCCGATGCGGCCGAAGCCGTTGATGCCTACTTTGATGGTCATGGAATCACTCCTTGGTTATTTCCGGGACAGAACCTTGCGCACCGTGTCCACCACGTTCTGCGCGGTGAGGTGGAAGTGCTTGAACAGCGCCGGCGCCGGCGCGCTTTCGCCGTAAGTGTCGATGCCGACGACGGCGGCGCAGCCGTACTTCCACCAGCCGTCGGTGACGCCGGCCTCCACCGCCACGCGCGGCAGCCCGGCCGGCAGCACGGCGGTCTTGTACTTGACGCCCTGGCGGTCGAAGGTGGTCGTGCTGGGCATGCTCACCACGCGCACGGCGATCTTCAGCCTGGCCAGTTCGGCCTGCGCGTGCAGCGCCAGCTGGACTTCGCTGCCGGTGGCGATGATCACCGCCTGCGGCCTCTTGGCCAGCCCCACCTCGGCCGGCTCGGCCAGCACGTAGGCGCCCTTGCCGATGTCGTCCAGCCGCGGCTTGGGTGCGTAGGGCAGCGCCTGGCGCGACAGCAGCAGCGCGCTCGGGCGTGCGTCGTTGGCCAGCGCCATGGTCCAGGCGACCACCGTCTCGGCGGTGTCGGCCGGGCGCCAGACGTCCAGATTCGGGATCAGCCGCAGGCTTGCCGCGTGCTCGACGCTCTGGTGCGTGGGGCCGTCCTCGCCGAGGCCGATGCTGTCGTGCGTGAAGACGTGGACGACGCGCCGCTTCATCAGCGCCGCCATGCGGATGGCGTTGCGGCTGTAGTCGCTGAAGGTCAGGAAGGTGCCGCCGTAGGGGATGTAGCCGCCGTGCAGGGCGACGCCGTTCATCACCGCCGCCATGCCGAATTCGCGCACGCCGTAGTTGACGTGGCGGCCGCCGTTGGGGGCGCCGCCGTCGTCGAAACGCAGCGGCGCGGTCGACGCCGTGTTGGTGAGGTTCGATCCGGTGAGGTCGGCGCTGCCGCCCAGCAACTCGGGCATCAGCTGCGTGAACATCTCCAGTGCCAGCTGGCTGGCCTTGCGGCTGGCCACGCTCTCGGCCTTGGCGTCGGCGGCCTCGAGCGCAGCCACCGCCGCCTGCACGAAGTTCAGCGGCAACTCGCCCTTCATGCGGCGCACGAACTCGGCGGCCAGGTCGGGGTAGGCCGCCTCGTAGGTGTCGAAGGCCTGCGCCCACTGCGTCTCGGCCGCCGCGCCGGCGGCGCGCGCGTCCCAGGCCGCGTACGCCGCTTCGGGGATCACGAAGGGCTCGTGCGGCCAGCCCAGCGCCGCGCGCGTGAGCTGGATCTCATCGGCGCCCAGCGGTTCGCCGTGCGCCTTGGCGGTGCCGGCGCGGTGCGGCGAGCCCCGGCCGATGGTCGTCTTGCAGATGATCAGGCTGGGCTGCGTGGCTGACGCCGCGGTGGCGTCGATCGCGGCGTCGACGGCCGTCGCATCGTGGCCGTCGATGGGACCGACGACGTTCCAGCCGTAGCCGGAAAAGCGCTTGGCCACGTCGTCGACGTACCAGGGCTCGACGGCGCCGTCGATGCTGATGCCGTTGTCGTCGTACAGCGCGACCAGCTTGTTCAACTTCCACGCCGCGGCCAGCGCGCAGGCTTCGTGGCTGATGCCTTCCATCAGGCAGCCGTCGCCCATGAAGACATACGTGCGGTGGTCGACAGTGTTGTGGCCGGGGCGGTTGAATTCGGCCGCCAGCAGCTTTTCGGCCAGCGCCATGCCCACCGCGTTGGCCAGGCCCTGGCCCAGCGGGCCGGTGGTCGTTTCCACCCCGGGCGTGACGTCGACCTCGGGGTGGCCGGGAGTCTTGCTGTGCAGCTGGCGGAATCTGCGCAGCTCGCTCATCGGCAGCTCGTAGCCGCTGAGGTGCAGCAGCGCGTACAGCAGCATCGAGGCGTGGCCGTTGCTGAGCACGAAGCGGTCGCGGTCGGCCCAGTGCGGGTTGGCCGGGTTGTGGCGCAGGTGGCGGCGCCACAGCGCCACGGCCATCTCGGCCATGCCCATCGGCGCGCCGGGGTGGCCGGAGTTGGCCTGCTGCACGGCGTCCATGGCCAGCGCGCGCACGGCGTTGGCCATCAGTGTTGGGTCGAAGGGGGTATCGGGGGAGGCAGTGGCCATGGACGGGCGCCGGACGGGCGGCGTGCGCGTGAGGGGAGGTCTGATTTTAGGAGGCTGCGCCGGCCGCTCCGCGTGATCTATCGCAGGCCGGGACGGCAGCTTGCATCCGAAGGCCGCGGACGCCACGGCCGCTTGACGTGCCTCAGGGCGGGGCGCCGACGCCCCGGCCGCTCAACACAGCAGCGCCTTGCGCGCCCGGTGCAGGCGCACGAACAGGTTCTGTTCGCTGATCGCCAGCTCACGGCAGATGTCCCGGCTGCTGGCGTCGTGCAGCGCGCGCATCTCGAGCGCGCGGCGCAGCGTGTCGGGTAGCAAGGCCAGGCGCGCCAGCGTCTGGCGCAGCCGCTGGCGCTGCTCGGCGACC
>JACZKT010000111.1 GCA_014859905.1 Rubrivivax sp. | reverse complement strand
TGGCAGGGCGGCTGGACGGCGCACCGCATGCCGATGCGGCTGGCTGCGCGCGGGCTGCGCGACCGGCTGCCCGGGCGCTTGCGCAAATGACGCGCCAGTCGGGGTTCGCCTGCAGCGGGCACGACAGCGCGCTTCACGCCTCCGGCTGGCGAGACGACTTGACTGCCGACGAACAGAGATAGCCCCCAAAGTCTCGGTGACCCAGGGCGACAGGTCCGCGCCACCGCCCGCAAGGGGCGTGGGACCGTGATTGAATTTCCCTTCCCCGGCGACTCACGATCCGAAGCGTTGCTGGGTGGACTGCAGCAGCGCCCGGTCGGCAGCCCGGCCGCTGGCGACCAGCAGCGGCTGTGCCAAGCTCAACGCTTGCACTGCCGCACGCCGGTCGCCCTGTGCCCACCAGGCTTGGGCGAGGTAGAGCTTGGCCAGACCCGCATGGCGACCGGACGGCGCGTAGGCCTGCCAGAAGCGGTCTGCCGCTGACAAGGACAACAAGGCGGCCTGCGGATCGCGCAGTTGCATCTGGGTGCGGCCCAGCGCCACCAGTGCCTGCGCATGGTCAGGCGAGATGCCGGGTTGGACCTGGGCGAACAGCGATTGCGCTTGTTGCAGCGCCTGGAGCGCCCGGGTTGCGTCGCCGCCATCGAGATGGGCCTGGCCAAGCAGCGAAAGCGCTCGTGCCTGAGGCTCCTTTCTGGGGCGCTGGGCGACAAAGGCGCTTGCCGCCGTGGCCAGTTCGATCGCGTCGGCATGGCGCCCCTGCAAGCCGCGCAGCACGGCCAGACGGCCTTGATGCGCTGCGCGATCGACATCGGACCAGGCCGCAGTCTCGAGCGCGGCGAACGCGGCCTCCGATTCGACGAGCTGCCCTGCTTCGGCAAGCTGCCAGGCCTGAACAGAGAGAGCGCGCAAGGTGCGTGGGCTGCCCGGCCCGGCGCCGGCGCCGATGAGCTTGACGGCTTCGTCCAGCAGCGGCAAGGCAACGGCGGGGTTTCGCGCGGCGGCGTAGGCGCTGCCGAGGAAGAAGCGGATCATGCCCCGATCGAAGGTCGAATCGGCGCCGCTTTGCAGGTCCTCGATCGCCAGGCTCTGCCGGAACGCTGAGATGGTGCCGGGCACGTCACCTGCGTCGAGCTTGGCGCTGCCGGCCAGATAGGCCAGTTTGGACACCCGCGGGTGACGTGGACCGAGCAGCTCTGCGGTCGCCAGGACCAGCGCGTCGAGCTCGCGCAGCCCGTCTTCGATCTGACCCTCGCTGACCTGCGCCCGCGCCAGCAAGGTGCGTATCGTGAGAACCGGTGTCGTCACCTTCTGGCCATAGACCTCGTGGGCTGCTGCCAGCGCAAGGCGCCCGGCCTCGACCGCGCCCGGCTGGTTCGCGGCCTCCAGGGCCTGCATCAGGGACTGGTAGGTCAACATCGTCGCGCGCGCGGTCAGCGGCATGCCGCTGTCGCGGCGCGCGGACAGGCTCGCGACGGCCTGGCGGGCGAACTCGAGACTGGCCGCCACATTGCCCGAGTTGGCCTGCGCCGTGGCGAGCCAGCGCAACCCTGAGTTCAGCGTGCGCGGATCGCCGGCGCGGCGCGCGGTGTCGACACTGGGCATGAGCGCAGCCAGCGCTTCGGGATTGCGGCCGAGTTCGACCAGGGCCTCGCCGTGCACCAGCTGCGCCGCGGCGGTGAGCGCGTGCCGCGGGCCCAACTGGCGAGTCGACGCTTCGACCGCGTCGTGCATCAGCGTGGCGGCGTCAGCCATCAGGCCCTGGCCGATCATGCTCAAGGCGATGGCGGTCATCAATTCCACGGCGACCTCCGGCCCGCCGCCGGTCTCGCTGCTGACGCGTTGGCGTGCCTGCCTCAACAAGTCCGCCGCGGTACCCGAGGTGCCGGCTTCGGTGTCGCTGTCGGCATCATCGAAGATCGACAACACGAAGGCCTTCACGCGCTCGGCACGGTCGGCTTGCGCGATGGCGAGACGCGCTTGCCAGCTCGCCAGCGACACGCCGGCGATCAGTGAAACGCTCACCGCGGTCGCCGCTGCCAGGGCCAGCTTGTTGCGTCGCACGAACTGGCGCGCGCGGTAGCCCAGCGCATCCGGCCGCGCCTGCACCGGCAGATGGGCGAGGTGGCGTTCGATATCCTGTGCCAGCGCATCGACCGTGGGATAGCGTTCGGCGACGGTCTTCTTCAGCGCCTTGTTGAGGATCGCGTCCAAGTCACCCGCGAGCGCGCGGCGGGCGCCGGCGTCGGCCGCCGCGCTGCTGGCCAGCCGCACGTCGACCGAGTCGATGGCCTCTTCGAGCGCTGCGACGCTCTGGCGCTTGAGCTGGTAGGGCTTGGCCTGGGCCAGCAGTTCGTAGGCGACCACCCCCAGGCTGTAAACATCGCTGGCGGTGCCGATCGGCTCGCCGCGGATCTGCTCCGGGCTCGCGTAGTCCAGCGTCAGCGCCCGGCCCACCTGCTGCGTGAGCTGGGTGTCTGCGGTCAACTCGCCTTCCATCAGCTTGGCGATGCCGAAGTCCAGCAACCGCACCTGGCCGGTGGCGGTGACGAGGATGTTGGCCGGCTTGAGGTCGCGGTGCACGACCAGCCGCGCATGGGCGTGGGCCACCGCGTGCGCCACCTGCAACACCAGGGCCAGGCGCTGTGCCACCGACGACGCGCGTGCCCTGCAGTAGGCGTCGATCGGCTCGCCTTCGATGTACTCGAGCGCCAGGTAGGGCCGGCCCTGGGCATCGACGCCGGCGTCGTGGATGCGCGCGATGTTTGGGTGGTCCAGGCTGGCCAGGATGTCGCGTTCGCGGCGCAAGCGCTCGGCCAGTCCGCGCGAGCCGTTCAGCCGCGGCAGCTTCAGCGCCACCTGTCGCTTCAGGCCGCCGTCGACGCGTTCGGCGAGCCACACCAGGCCCATGCCACCGACACCGAGCTCGCGGATCAATCGGTACGGGCCGATCACCGCGCCGGCGCACTCGGCGTCCGCGGGCTGGCCGGCGTCGGTACCGCCAGCCTGCGCCAACCCATCGGGCTCGAAGTCCAACCGCGGCAGCGTCCAGACGAAGTCGTCGGTCTCCACGCCCTCGGGGCTGGACAGCAACTGCCGCAGCTTGCCCTTGATCGACTCCGATTCACTCAAGGACCCCAGCCACGGGCCGCGCTGCCCGGGTGCGAGCGCCAGCGCTTCATCGAGGCGGCGGCTGATGGCCGGCCATTCATCGGCCAGGAACTTGAGATCGGCCATCACGATGCACCTTTGCAGCACAGGGCCGCCGTACGCCTACTTAAACGAGAAAAGCACTGCAGACAGGACATGCGCAGGGGCATGCCCGGCGCTACGCTCAACGCAGCGCAGCGGCCAACAACAAGCGCGCCTTGTGCCAGTCGCGGCGCACGGTGCGGTCCGTGACGTCCAGCGCCGAGGCGATCTCCAGATCGTTCATGCCACCGAAATAGCGCATCTCCACCAGCCGCGCCAGTCGCTCGTCCAGCGCGGCGATGTCCTGCAGCGCCTCGTGCACGCGCAGGATGTCGTCTGCGGCGACCGCATCCGCGCTGTCCAACTCATCGTCGAAGCTCACGTGCACAGCGTTACCACCGCGTCGGTCGGTGGCCTTGGCGCGAGCGATGTCGACGATGATCGATCGCATCGCCGTCGCGGCATAGGCAAAGAAGTGCGCCCGGTCGCTGGCGTCCAGCCGGTGTGCATCGCGCAGCTTCAGGTAGCACTCGTGCACGAGGGCCGTGGTGCCGAGATCGGGATCGGGGAATCCGCGCCTCAGGCGTCCATGCGCCACCCGGCGCATCTCCGGGTACAGCGTATGGAACAAGCCGTCCAGGGCCTCGCGGTCACCTTCACGGGCGCGCTGGATCAGCAAGGTGATGTCGCCCATCAGGTGGTGTCCCACGCGTGCCAGTGAGTCTGCATCCTACTCGTGTCAGGCCAGGTGCTCCGACTCGCCGCCGCGGTGGGGCTCGACCTTCTTTCTCCGGCCATGTCCGCATTGGCGTGCGGCCCTCGTAACAGTGGGCAGCAGCAGCCTGGCTGCAACACCGCCGCACAACATCACCGAGGTGCCACCATGCCTGGATACCGCGAGACCTCGCGCCTGCGCGACAAGTGGAGCATCCACGACGACGAACCGACGCCGTATGCAGGCGCAAGACACGCGGCACCGACGCCGGCCGGCGACGCGTTGCCCGATCTCGGCAAGCAGATGCTGGCGGCGACGGCGTCCAGTCTGGACGCGCCGGCGGGCACCATCACGCAGGCGCAGGTCGATGAGCTGAGGGCCGGCCTGGCGCAGACGCTGACCCGCATCGAAGGCGATCTGGTGGCGCAGGTCTTCGGCGACAGCCTGCCGCTGCTGGGCGACCACCTCGCGGCCGCTGCCGCGGCGGGCGGGCCGGCGGCGCTGCACTACGTGACGGCGGTGCAGGCTGCATTGACCGACGGCCTGGGCAGCCTCAACGGCAGCGCCACCTACACCGAGGCGCAGGTCGAACAGGCGCTGGTCCTGGCGCTGGGCCTGGCGGCGATTCCCATCGGCGCGGCGCCGGACCTCGACCTGAGCGATCCGAACGACATCAAGCTGTCGATCACCACGCACCAGGCGTTCGCGGCCTTCGACGCGGCCGTGGACGCGGGCTTCGCCCTGCCGGGGCTGGGCATCCAATCCAGCGGTACGGCGCAAACGGCGCTCAACTACACGATGAACTTCGGCGTCGGCGTGGACGGCGGCGGCTTCTATCTGAACACCGCCGACAACGCGTCGACCTTCCATGCCGGCATCACGACCACGCTCACCGGGCTGGATGTCTCGGCGAACCTCTCGCGGCTGCGCTTTCGCATCAGCGACGAATCGGCGGCGGACGGCGACGGCGTCGCGCCGACGTCGTTTGCCGGCAACTTCGTGCTCGACCTGCTCGACCCCGGCTCGCTGGGTGCGGACAACCGGCTGCGCATCGGCGAGCTGACGCCAGGCGCTGACCTGCTCAACGCCGCGTTGAACGGCAACGCCAACATCAACCTGAACCTGGCCAGCGATCTGGGCACCGCGAAGCTGCCTTCGATCAGCGCCGATCTGAACTTCGCCTGGTCGTTCAACAACGCCCTGGTCACCGCAGGCGACGCCAACACGAGCTTCGGCAATGTGCCGCAAGTGGCGTTCAGGAACGTCAAGCTCGACCTCGGCTCGTTCTTCTCGGACTTCGCCACACCGGTGCTCGAAAAGGTGCAGATCATCACCGAGCCGCTGCAGCCGATCTTCGACGCACTGACCGATCCCATCCCCGCCCTCGTGGACCTGGTCGAGACGGCCGGCCTGGGCGGCCTGGTGCCGACCAACCTGCTGCAGATCATGGTCGCCGGCGGGCAGGTGAGCGCGGAGGATGCAGCGCGAATCGAGTTGCTGGCCGGCATCGTCGACTTCGTGAACTCGGTCCCGGGTGACGGCGGCGGCGTGAAGATCGATCTCGGCGACTTCAGCCTCGGCGCGCAGGATCCGCGTTCAGCGGCCTTCGCGCTGGCCAACACGGTACCCGTCGAGATCCGCCATGCCGCCGACGCGGTGCTGCAGAGCGGCCTGCTCGATGGTTTCCTCGGCGATGCTGCCGCGCTGCCCGGCGCCGGGCTGGCCTTCCCGATCATCCAGAACCCGCAGACGGCGTTCGGCCTCCTGCTCGGCAAGGACGTCGACTTCTTCACCTACGACGCGCCGGATTTCGTCGCCTACGGCGGCTTCGACGAGTTCTTCCGCCTCGCGGGGCCGCTGGGCATCCGGCTGACGGGCAACGTGGCCGCGGTGGCCAGGCTCGACTTCGGCTACGACTCGCATGGCATCGCCGAATTCGCCGCCGGCGGATTCAGCGATCCGGGCCAGATCTTCGACGGCTTCTACGTCGTCGACCAGGATGGCCCCGAAGCGACCTTCGACGCCAGCCTCGAAGCCTTTCTCGCCGTCAACGTGGTCCTGGCCGAGGCGGGCGCCGGCGGTGGCGTCATCGGCCACGCCGAGATCAATTTCGAAGACCCGACGCCGGGCGACGGCAAGCTGCGCGTCGGCGAGATCATCGACGGCCTCGCCGACGGCTGCCTGTTCGACCTGTCGGGTAAGGTCACCGCCGGGGTCAGCGCCTACCTGACGGTCGGCTGGGACCCGTTCTCGCACACCTTCAACTTCAACGGGCCGAGCACCGAGCTGGTGAATTTCGACGGCACCGCGTGCGATGACGGCGGCAACGGCAACGATCAACCGGTGCTCGCCCGCATTGTCGGTGCGAATCTGGCGCTGAATGTCGGGCCCGATGCGCCGCTGCGCATGCGCGGCGACAACACCGACACCATCGAATTCTTCAGCATCGAGCATGTCTCGGGCGCCCCCGGCAGTGAGGTCGTGCGCGTGCTCGCGTTCTCGCTCGCGGGGCAGGAATACACACTCGGCGCGGGTGGCGAGATTCGCGCCAACGGCGGCCTGCTCGACGACGTCATCGCCTTCGCGCCGGAGGTGCTGACCCGCGGCGTGCTGCACGGCGGCGAAGGCAACGACCAGCTCTGGGGCGGTGCCGGCGGGGACGCGCTCTTCGGCGACGCCGGCACCGACTTCCTGAGCGGCGGCTACGGCGACGACACGCTGGATGGCGGCGCCGGCTTCGACCTGCTCGACGGCATGGCTGGCAACGACCATCTGATCGGCGGCGCCGACGCCGATGTCCTGATCGGCGGCTCCGGTGCCGACCGGCTCGACGGCGGCTCGGGCATCGACACGGCGAGCTACATCACGTCGGCGGCCGCGGTGCTGCTCGACCTGGCCGATCCGGCGGCATCGACGGGCGATGCGGCGGGCGACGTCTTCGTCTCGATCGAGCACTTCTACGGCTCGAACTTCAACGACACGCTGCGCGGCGACGCCGGGTCCAACTACCTTGCCGGCGATGTCGGCGACGACCTGATCGAAGGCCGCGGCGGCAGCGACCTGCTGATCGGCAGCGCCGGCGCGGACACGCTCGACGGTGGCGAGGGCATCGACTATGTCTCGTACATCGACGGCTCGGTGCCTGTAAACGTGAGCCTGTACACCGGCCTGGGCAGTGGCGGCTACGCGCAGGGCGACCGGCTCATCTCGATCGAGAACCTCGAAGGCGTCGACACCACCGGCGGGCCGGGCGACGTGCTCGAAGGCAACGACGACGCCAACGAAATCCGCGGCCTCGACGGTGCGGACACCTTGCGCGGACTCGGTGGCGACGACTGGCTATCCGGCGGCGAGGCTGACGACTCACTCGATGGCGGCAACGGCAACGACACGCTGCTCGGCGAGAACGCCGACGACACGCTGTTCGGCGGCGCCGGCATCGACCTGCTCGACGGCGGCGAGGGTAACGATACGCTCGCCGGCGGCGACGGCGCGGACAGGCTGCTCGGCGGCGCAGGTTTCGACACGCTCGACGGTGGTGCGGACAACGACGTGCTCGACGGCGGCGAGGGCGCGGACACCTTGACCGACCAGGCGGGCGACAACCAGCTCTTCGGCGGAGCCGGTGACGACTTGCTGAGCGCCGGCGCCGGCAACGACCGGCTCGACGGCGGCACCGGCAACGACCGGCTCGACGCGGGCGACGGCGCC
>JACZKT010000110.1 GCA_014859905.1 Rubrivivax sp. | reverse complement strand
GTCCGCCTCGTCAGGCAGATCGAAGCAGCTTCCGTCGATCGCCACCAGTCTCAGGCCCGCGTAGAACGCCTCGGGATGGTCTGCGATGTTGGCCAGGGGCACGCAGCAGCGCAGGACCAACTCGCGCAGCGGTGCCGATCCGATGCGGCTGCGCAGGGTACTGATGGAGGACTTGCGCACCAGCGCCGGCTCGGCCGCACCACTGGCCCACGCTAACCCCTGCGCGACGACGGCGAAGACCTCCTCGTACGCCGCCTCCGGGTACAGGCTCAGCGCCATGCAGTAGTAGACACCGGCCACGGCGGGAAAGCTGCGGATGCGCTGGCTATTGCGGCCGTGCTCGTCGAGCACTGCATGCACGACGTCGGCGGAAACCACACGAGCCAGCAAGCTGGCCGACAGGTAGTCACTCAGCCGGGCCCCGGAACCCAGGACCGCCTTCGTTCGTGCCATGCCGCCCCCCGACGTGGAGTTGCCATGCCGGGTATCGTAAGCGATTCTTGTCTAATAGAACAGTATTGCTTCCTGACCAGGCTCGACGAACAGCATTGCAGCCCGACCCCCAGCACTCGACCCTACGGCACCACCACATCCACCCCCGGATGCCGCTGCCGCAGCAGCCCCGCCAGGGTGCGTTTGGCGGCGTCGTCGCCATGCACCAGCCGCACCTGCCGCGGCTGGGTGCGCATGCGGCCGATGAAGTCGAGCAGGCCTTTCTGATCCGCATGCGCCGAAAACCCGCCCAGCGTATGGATGCCGGCGCGGATGTCGAACCGCTTCCCATCCAGATCCACATACCCGCCCCTGGGCCCGTAGGTTTGGATCGCCCGCCCCGGCGTGCCCGCCGCCTGGTAGCCGCAAAACAGCACGTCATGCCGCGCATCGCCCAGCATCGCCTTCAGATAGTTGACGATGCGCCCGCCGCTGCACATGCCGCTGGCCGCGATCACGATGGCCGGGCGTGCGCTGCGTGCCAGGGCCTCCACCGTGCGCAGGTGCGTGGCGTGGTCGCCGATGGTGGTCACCTGCTCGAAGGCCAGCGGGTGGCGCCCGGCGGCCAGCTTGCGGCGCGCCTCCCGGTCCCAGTGCGACTTCAGCTGGGCATAACCGGCGGTGAAATCGGCCGCCAGCGGTGAATCGACGATCACGTCCACTTCGCCCCAGGCCATGCCCGCCGCGGCCGGCCGCTGCCGGTGGCGGTGGATGATCTCTTCCAGCTCGTACAGCAGCTCCTGCGTGCGGCCGATGCTGAAGGCCGGCACCAGCAGCGTGCCCCGGTTGCCGAAGGCATGTTCGCACAGTGCCTGCAGCCGCTGGCGGCGGGTCTTGCGCGCCTCGTGATTGCGGTCGCCGTAGGTGCTTTCCATCACCACGACGTCGGCGGCCATGGGCGCCTTGGGTGCCGGCAGCAGCGGCGTGTACGGCGCGCCGAGGTCGCCCGAAAACACCACCCGCTGCCGCTGGCCCGGCACTGATCCTGACGCCAGCTTCGCGTCCAGCTCCACGTATGCCGAGCCCAGGATGTGCCCGGCCGGCGACAGCCGCGCCCGCAGCCCCGGCACGCCGGCAATCACCGTGTGCCACTGCTTGTAGGCCAGCGGCACGATCTGCCGCCGCAGCACCGCCAACACGCGGCCGATCAAGGCCTTGTCGCGGGTGAAGCCCACCTCCAGCGCGTCCTCGATCACCAGCGGCAGCAGCAGCGCCGACGCCTCGCTGCACACGATGGGCCCCTTGTAGCCCGCCGCCAGCAGGTAGGGGATGCGGCCGACGTGGTCGATGTGCACATGGGTGACGATCAGTGCGCGCACCTTGTCCAGCGCAAAGCCGATCTCCAACTTGTCGGCACCGGCCCCATCGGACGATGTCTCGGCGCCCTGAAACAGGCCGCAATCGATCAGCACCGACTGGCCATCGGGCAGCGCGAGCTGGTGGCACGAACCGGTGACGCCGTCCACGGCGCCGTGGTGGGTGAAGGTGAGGGGCATGGGGTCCTCCTGGGTGCGTCGTGATTCCGGTGTCAATGGGGTGATCAATGGGGTCAGGTCTTAAGTGTTAAGGGCTTAATACTTAAGACCTGACCCCACTCCTTGGTGACCCCACTCCTTGGCACGGCCCCGTCGACCGATGTTTCGGCGCCCTGGAACAGGCCGCAATCGATCAACACCGACTGGCCGTCGGGCAGCGTGAGCTGGTGGCAGGAGCCGGTGACGCCGTCCACGGCACCGTGGTGGGTGAAGGTGAGGACCGTGGGGCCAAGCTGCGTCGTGCGCGTCAGTCTCCAGCCGGCGCCACCCAGTTCTCGATGGCCAACCCGGTCACGCGCCCGAACTCGCCGGTGGCATTGGTGACCAGCGTTGCACCCTCGGCCAGCGCATGGCAGGCGATCCACAGGTCCTTGCCTCCGATCGGTGTGCCTGCGGCCCGCAGACGCGTCGACTGCTCTGCATAGCGTTCACAAATGGCCGCGCCGTCCGGGTAGACGACCGAGATCTGCTGTGTGATGCCCTCCAGCCTGCGCAGCACTTCCCCTTTGCGCGTGCTCCGCTGGGCACCCTTGAGCAACTCGGCATAGGTCACGAACGACATGCACAGCACATCGTCTTCGTTCAAGGCGTTGATGCGCCCGGCCACCGAGGGCGGCTTGTTCTTGATGAAATAGATGAGCGTGTTGGTGTCGAGCATGTACTTCACAGCGCGTCCCGCTCCTGCGCAGCCGCCTGCTCCAGTCGGTCTTCCTCCAGTCGCAAGACCAGGTCCTGGGTCAGCGCATCGTCAAAGGCGCGCAGGGCCTGGAGCAAGGCGCCGCCGCGATCTGCCGGCACGGGACGGATGACGAGGTCGCCTTCGTCGTTGCGGCTGATCTGAACGCGGCTGGTGTCGAGCCTGAACTCCTGCGGAATGCGCACGGCCTGGCTGTTGCCGTTCATGAAAACGCGGCTGAAGACGGCCGACATGGCTAGTTCCCCGACAATTGTGTGTGTACGCTGATGTGTGTATTCTCAGCTCTTGTTCACGATCATGCAAGGCCACGTTGAATGATGAATGGATGAATGGGGTCAGGTCTTAAGTTTTAAGCCCTTAAGACTTAAGACCTGACCCCATTCCGAAGCCCAGGCGCTGCAAAGCTCGGATGGCTTTGGCTCCCGATACGTGGGGCAGCTTAGGCATTCACAGGTTCGGGCAGCGAGAACATGGTGACGAGTGGGTGAGCCACAGAGGACTGCGGGAACTCCTCAAGGTAGAGCGCCGTCGCTTCCTTGAGGTTTTCGATCGCTTCCTCGATCGTCGCGCCCTGGGTCGTGGTTCCGGTTTCCGGGTTCATGGCGACGAAGCCGCCTTCTTCGGCGGGCGCGAGCACTGCGGTCAGTTGCATGGTGCTCTAAATGCTCTAAATGGGGTCAGGTCTTAAGTCTTAAGGGATTAAGACTTAAGACCTGACCCCATCCCGTTACTCCCGTTACCAGTCAATTGGCCATTGGCCGACCCTTCCTCGGCCAAGCTGTCGTCGGTCGTCCATTGCACCGGTTTGCCCGTCGCGCGGGCGTATAGAGTTTCGGGCGACACGTCAAAGCCACAATCCCACACCAGCGTGGGCCAGTCATCCAGGCGGAAACGGGCAAACGCGGCCGGGTCACGAAGTGGGGCTGCGGCTTCGTACTTGTGGATCAACTCATGCAGGTCGACGATGCCGGCCTCTTGAGTGTCGAATCGCAGGGCAACCTTGTAGTCGCCTGCATAGGTGGCTTCGGTGATCCTCGGCATGGCAATCTCCTCTTTGGGGTCAGACCAGCGGGTCGATGGTGTGGAACTGCTTGGTATTCCACATGTGAGCCAGTTCGGCTTGGTGCTGTTCGGCCCACTCTTCCACCAGGCCGCGAACGCGTGCTGGCAGGCGGCCAGCCAGAATGTTGAGGTTTCGAATGGATAGCACCGCCCGGTACTCGTTGTATCGCACGTGGAAGTGAGGCGGGTTGTGTTCGTCAAAGTACATCGTGATCACGATCCCGAGAAAGCGGCAGATCTCTGGCATGGGCAGTTTCCGCAATTGGCGTAGGCCGCTGGGTCATGCCGCTGCGGG
>JACZKT010000011.1 GCA_014859905.1 Rubrivivax sp. | reverse complement strand
CCCGAGCCCGCAGGGTGGCGGCGCATCGGGGGGGTCCAGCAAGTCGCAGTTACGGCGCCGGACCAGTGCTGCGCGTTCTGTCTCGCCATCAGCGTAGCCGCCGCTCCGCGTAGCGGCAAGCGCTTGCACGACCTGCGGCCGCGGGGAACGCGTCTGCCGATCGCCGGCCAATGGAAGGAAAGCGGATGAACAGCGCCATTGCCATGGGTCTCGTCTCGATCGCCTTTGCGCTCATGCTCGGCGCACAGACTGGCGGCTTTCCCGAGGTCGCGCAACGTCTCCCGGTACTGTTGATCTGGATCGTCGTCGCGATGGCCGCCCTGATGATCGTCGAGGAGACGCTCAAGCGTCGCGCGACGCGGCGCCGCGCCGCAGCCGGCACGTCGATCGAAGACGACGAGCCGCCACCGCCGCCGATCAACTGGCTGGTGCTGTGCACCTTCAGTGCCGCCATCGTCGCCTACGTGGCGCTGATTCCGGTGGTCGGCTACGTGATCACGACGCCCGTGTTCATCACCGGGGCCCTGCTGGCCAGCCGCACCGTGTCGCCGTCGAAGGCCGTCCTGGTCGGCGTCGGTGCCACCGTCTTCGTCTGGGTCGTCTTTGTCTGGGCGCTGAGCCTTCCAGTACCGATCCTGCCGTTCCTGAAGTGATGCGCGAGAACCAGCGACCATGGAAAACTCGATGATCCTCACGGGGCTGCTCAACGCGATCAGCCCCCTCAACATGCTGGCCACCGTGGCCGGCGTCGCGCTCGGGGTGGTGGTCGGTGCGCTGCCCGGACTGTCGGCGACGATGGCGCTGGCGCTGCTGCTGCCGCTGACCTTCAAGTTGCCTCCGGAAACCGGACTGAGCATGATGGCGGCGCTGTATCTCGCAGCCATGTACGGTGGCTCGATCGCGGCCATCATCCTGCGCACCCCCGGCACCCCGGCCGCGGCCGCCACCGTGATGGACGGTTTTCCGATGGGCGCCCGCGGCGAGGCCGGCCGTGCGCTGGGCATCTCGCTTTCGGCGTCGCTGGTCGGCGGCATCTTGAGTGGCGTCGCGCTGCTGACGGCGGCGCCTTTCCTCGGCAAGCTGGTTCTGCTCTTCGGCCCGGTCGAGCTGTTCGCGATCGCCGTGCTGGGAATCACGATGATCGGCACCCTCTCGAAGGGTTCGCCGATCAAGGGTCTGCTGTCCGGGGCCCTCGGACTGCTGCTGGCGATGGTCGGCATGGACTCGACGACCGGCACGGCACGCTTCACCGCCGACAACATCAACCTGTTCGCAGGCATTCCTTTCACCGTCGCGCTGATCGGCCTGTTTTCCATCCCGCAGGCGATCGCGCTGGCGGAACAGTCGCGCGTCGGGCAGCAGGCGGCGAACCAGATCCGCGACCGCATCCTGCCGCGCCTGCCCGAGTTCATCAGGATGCTGCCCAACATGCTTCGCTCCTCGGTGATCGGCGTCGTCACGGGGGTCATCCCCGGCACGGGTGGCGATACCGCAAGCTGGTTCGCCTACAACGAAGCCAAGCGCTTTGCCAAGGACAGCTCGGGCTTCGGCAAAGGCGATCCCGCGGGGGTCGCGGCGCCGGAGGCGGCCAACAACGCGGTGGTCGGCGGCGCGCTGATCCCGACCATCGCGCTCGGCATCCCGGGGAGCTCGTCGACCGCGGTGCTGCTCGGTGGCCTGATGGTGCACGGCATCCTGCCCGGTCCGACCTTGCTCACCGAACACGGCGCCATCACCTATACGCTGATCTGGGCGGTCATCCTGGCCAACATTCCCTTGTTCGTGATCGGACTGGGACTGACGCGCCTGTGCATCTACGTCACCCTGGTGCCGAAGATGGTGGTGGCGGTGGCCATCGTGGTGCTCAGCATCGTTGGCTCGCTGGCCATCAACAACAACATGTTCGACGTCTGGCTGATGCTTGGCTTCGGCGCCCTCGGCTACGTCTTCGACCGCGCCAGGATACCGACGGCGCCGCTGGTCATCGGTCTCGTGCTGGGCTCCTTGCTCGATACCAGTCTGGCGCAGTCGCTGCTGATCGGCCAGGGCAGCTGGACGGTCTTCCTGAAGAGCCCGGTCGCGGCCGTGTTGCTGCTGGTCGCTCTTCTGTCGATACTCCAGGCCACGCCTTTCTTCCGCCTGTTCAGGCTGAAGCAGCGCGGCGGCATGATCGACGAGTGAACCCTTCTATCGACTTCGCGATGCGAATCATCGACACCCCTGCGAACGCCGCCGTGGCCGAACCAGCCGACCCTGCCCGCACCGGCACAGCGTCCGCGGCGCGGGACCGCGACGCGGAGACGCGGATACAACAGGCGGTCGATGAACTCGAAGAGGACATCGTCCTGGGCTACCTGCATCCGCGCGAGCGGCTCGTCGAGGACGATCTGCGTGCCCGCTTCGACCTCAAGCGGCACGTCGCGCGCCAGATCCTGCAGGAACTGGAGAAGATGGGTCTGGTCGAGCGCAAGAAGAACGTCGGCGCGCAGGTCAAGTCGTACACGGCCAAGGAAGTGGTCGACCTGTACACCGTGAGGGAGATCCTCGAGACCCACTGCGTGCGTCAGATCGCCTTTCCGGTCAGCCGGGAAAGACTCGACGAACTGGCGGCCATCCAGCGACGGCATGACGCCGCCGTCACGGAGTCGAACCTGCGCGCTGCCTTTCGCGCCAACATCGCCTTCCACAAGGCCTTCTTCGCCCTGTCCGACAACGCGTCGTTCACCGAACTGATCGAGTTTGCGGCGCAACGCGCGCACAGCATCCGCTCGTTGTCGATCATCTTCCCGCATTACCTCGAAAAGGCCCGCCAGGAACACTGGAAATTGATCGAGGCCTTGGGCGACGGCGACCAGGAACGGCTCGTCGCCCTGTGTCGCGATCACCTGATTCCGTCGCGCGATGCGTATATCGAACAGCATCGCCACCGTGAGGGCAAGCCGGAACGGGCGGGGGGCCCTTTGCCGTCGAACCCGAAGGCGGGCTGATCCGGACCGCAGGATCCGAGAGCGGACCTCCCGTGCCAGCCCATAGCCATGCATGACCTCTTGCAGATCGGACCCTTTCCGACACTGGCCCAGAACCTCATCGATGCCGAATACCGCTGCCACAGCCGGCAGGATCTCGAGCTTGACGAGAATCTCAGGTCGCGGGTGCAGGGCATCATCACGCGCAGCAATTTCGCGGTGTCGGAGGAGGTGATTGCCAGCCTCCCCCGTCTCGGCATCATTGCCATCTGCGGCGTCGGCTACGACCTCGTCGCGCTCGATGCGGCGTGCAGGCGCGGCGTCGTCGTGACCCACACCCCGGAAGTCCTGAACAGCGCGGTCGCCGAGTTGTGCATCGGCATGCTGCTGGCCCTGTTGCGGCGCCTGCCGCAGGCCGACCGTTTCGTTCGCGCCGGCGCCTGGCAGCGCAGCGTCTTTCCCCTGGCGAGCAACCTGGCCGGCAAACGCATCGGCATCGTCGGCCTCGGCCGCATCGGCAAGGAGATCGCGCATCGCCTGGAACCGTTCGGCGTCGCGCTGTCGTACTTCGGGCGCACCGACCAACGCCTGCAATGGCGTTTCGAGCCGGACCTGCATGCGCTCGCGCGGACCTCGGACGTGCTGATCCTGGCCGCACCCGGCGGCAGCGCGACCGCGTGCATGGTCGACGCTTCAGTGCTGGCCGAACTGGGACCCGACGGATTCCTGGTCAACGTCGCGCGGGGATCGCTGGTCGACGAGCCGGCGCTGCTGGACGCGCTCTCGCACCGAGCCATCGCCGGCGCGGCGCTCGACGTGTTCGACCACGAGCCCGACATCGACGCCCGCTGGCTGGCCCTCGACAACGTCGTGCTGACGCCGCACATCGGCAGTGCGACCGATGAGACACGGCTGGCGATGGCGCGCCTGACGCTGGACAACCTGCATTCCTTCTTCGAGCGCGGGGCCGCGCTGACGCCGGTCGATGCGGCGATGCCGGCATGACGGCCGACGAGCGGCTTGCGCCCGCGGTTCCAACCCTGGATGGCCCGACAAATGATTGAAACCTCCGACAAGCGCGTGACCGGGTCGATCATTCGCCTGCACTCCAACGACAACATCGTCGTCGCGCGCATCGACGTCGGCATCGGCGCCGTGATCGACGGCGAGGGCATCGTCAGCCGCAGTCAGGTTCCCGCGGGCAACAAGATCGCCACGACGCGGATTCAGGCAGGCGACCCGGTTCGCAAGTACAACGTCGTGATCGGCTTCGCAGCCGTCGACATCGTGCCGGGGACGATGGTGCACAACCACAACATGGCGTTCCGCGAGTTCGACCGCGACTATGCACACGCCAGCGAATACCAGCCGGTGGCGCTGCTCGAAGCGTCCCGGCAAGCGACCTTCCAGGGCATCGTCCGCGCCGACGGCCGGGTTGCCACCCGCAACTACATCGGCATTCTCTCGACGGTGAACTGTTCGGCGACGGTCGTGCGCAAGATCGCCGAATGGTTCACGCCGCAGCGGCTGGCGGCCTACCCGAACGTCGATGGCGTGGTGGCGTTCAGCCACTCGCTCGGCTGCGGCATGGAGATGACCGGCGAGCCGATGGCGCTGCTGCGCCGGACCATGGCCGGCTATGCGCGCCACGCCAATCTCGCCGGCGTGCTGGTCGTCGGCCTGGGCTGCGAGCGCAACCAGCTCGCGGGGCTGATGGACGACGAGCGTCTGCAATCCGGTCCGCGGCTGCACACCCTGGTCATGCAGGACAGCGGCGGCACGCGCAAGACGATCGAAGCCGGCGTCGCCGCCGTCGACGACATGCTGCCGGGCGCCGACCGGGTGGTTCGCAGCACCGTGCCGGCAAGCCACCTCGTCGTCGGTCTGCAGTGCGGGGGCTCCGACGGCTTCTCGTCCATCACGGCCAATCCGGCGCTCGGCGCTGCGGTCGACATCCTGGCCCGTCACGGGGGTACCGCGATCCTGTCGGAGACGCCGGAAATCTATGGTGTCGAGCACACGCTGACGCGGCGTGCCGTGAGCCGGGAAGTCGGCGAGAAGCTGGTCGAACGCATCCGCTGGTGGAAAGACGAATACTCGGTGGGACGCGACGTCCAGATCAACGGCAATGTCAGTCCGGGCAACCAGACCGGCGGCCTGGCCAACATCTTCGAGAAGTCGCTCGGGTCCTCGATGAAGGGCGGCACCGGGCCCTTGATGGCGGTCTGCGAGTATGCGCAGCCGGTCACGGCCAGGGGCCTGGTCTTCATGGACACGCCCGGCTACGACCCGGTGTCGGCAACGGGCCAGATCGCCGGCGGTGCCAACCTGATCGCGTTCACGACCGGCCGCGGATCGATGTTCGGTGCCAAGCCGGTGCCCAGCCTCAAGCTGGCGACCAACACGGCGATGTACCGCCGGCTCGAAGAAGACATGGACATCAACTGCGGCGAGATCCTGGACGGGACCTGCTCGCTGCAGGCGATGGGGCAACGCATCTTCGAACAGATGCTGAAGACTGCATCCGGCGAACGCTCGAAGAGCGAACGGCTCGGCCTGGGCGACAACGAGTTCGTGCCGTGGCAGATCGGCATCATGAGTTGAACATCGACGACGGAAGGGCACATGAGCAACGGCAACGACCCCAAGGGCCTGAAAAAGGGCCTGACGAACTACGGCGACATCGACTTCTCGCTGTTCCTGCGCAAGGCGTTCATCAAAGGCGCGGGCTATACCGACGATGCGCTCGCGCGCCCCGTGGTCGGCATCGTCAACACCGGCAGCGGCTTCAACCCGTGCCACGGCAACGCGCCGCAACTGATCGAGGCCGTCAAGCGTGGCGTCATGCTGGGCGGCGGCATCCCGCTCGACTTCCCGACCATCTCGGTGCACGAGAGCTTCGCCTACCCGACCAGCATGTTCCTGCGCAACCTCATGTCGATGGACACGGAGGAGATGATTCGCGCGCAGCCGATGGACGCCGTGGTGCTGATCGGCGGTTGCGACAAGACGGTGCCGGCGCAATTGATGGGCGCGATCTCGGCTGGCGTGCCCGCGATCCAGCTCGTCACGGGGTCCATGCTGACCGGCTCGAACCGCGGTGAACGGGTCGGTGCCTGTACCGATTGCCGGCGCTTCTGGGCGAGCTTCCGCGGTGAGGAGATCGATGCGCAGGAGATCGCCGCGGTCAACGACCAGCTGGTCGCCAGCGTCGGCACCTGTTCCGTGATGGGCACCGCCAGCACCATGGCCTGCCTTGCCGAAGCCCTGGGCATCATGCTGCCGGGCGGCGCATCGCCGCCGGCAGTGACAGCCGACCGCATCCGCATCGCCGAACGCACCGGCGCACAGGCGATCGCGATGATCGAGCAACGCCTGACGCCCGAGCGCATCCTCACCGCCAAGGCCTTCGAAAACGCGCTGCGCGTGCTGCTGGCCATCGGCGGATCGACCAACGCCATCATCCACCTGACGGCGATCGCGGGGCGCATGGGCATCGCCATCGACCTGGCGCAGTTCGACAGGATGAGCGAGGCCACCCCGGTGCTGGTCGACATGAAGCCTTCCGGCGCGCACTACATGGAAGACTTTCATCGCGCCGGCGGCCTCGTGACCGTGCTGCGCGAACTGCGTCCGCTGCTGCACCTGGACGCCCTGACCGTGACCGGCCGCACGCTGGGCGAGGAGATCGACGCCGCCGGCCCCGGCTTTGCGCAGCCGGTGGTGCGCAGCATCGGCAGCCCCGTCTACGGCCAGGGCGGCATCGCCGTGCTGCGCGGCAACATCGCCCCGGGGGGCGCCATCATCAAGCGCTCTGCGGCGTCCCCTGCGCTGATGGAGCACGAAGGCCGGGCAGTCGTCTTCGAGGACATGGCCGACCTGGCCGCGCGCATCGACGACGAAGCACTCGACGTCGCAGCCGACGATGTTCTCGTCCTCAAGCAGCTCGGCCCGGTGGGTGCGCCGGGCATGCCGGAAGCGGGGTACATCCCGATTCCGAAAAAGCTCGGCCGCATCGGCGTCAAGGACATGGTGCGCATCTCGGATGGCCGCATCAGCGGCACCGCCGGCGGCACCGTCATCGTGCACGTGACGCCGGAGACCGCCAGGGGCGGCCCGCTGCGCCTGGTCCGCAGCGGTGACCGCATCCGCCTCAGCGTCGCCGCGCGCACGCTGTCGGTGCTGTTGAGCGACGACGAACTGGCCGCGCGCGCAACGGCAACGAAGCAGGCCGCGGCGAACCCGAAGGAGCGCGGTTACCGCAAGCTGTTCCTGAGCTCGGTCACGCAGGCCGATGAAGGCTGCGATTTCGACTTCCTGCGTGCGGTCGACATCAATGACACGGTGCCGAAGTCCGGTCCGTAGCGCAGGCCCGATGGCGACTTCATGACCCGTGCACGACCCGAAATCATCTGAAAGGACATGCCATGCCCGTCGAGGCAAACGCCACCCCCGCCGATTCCCGCATCGCCGCCGTCGAAGCGCGAACCGTCCGCATTCCGCTGGACCATGTGACCTCGTTCTCGACGCGCAAGGTGTCGGCGCGCGAGTACACCCTGGTCAAGGTGCGCACCGCCGACGGCCACGAAGGCATCGGCTTCTGCTACAGCGGCAGCCGCGGCGGGGTGATGGTCACGCATGCGGTGCGCGAACTGTTCAAGCCGCTGCTGCTGGGGCAGAACGCGCTGCGCGTCGAAGGCTTGTGGCGCGAGATGTACCAGGACACCTTGCTGCACGGCCGGGCCGGGTCGGCGATGCGCGCCCTGTCCATCGTCGATGTCGCGCTGTGGGACCGCAACGCGCGCGCCGCCGCACTGCCGCTGTCGCAATACCTCGGTGGCTGCGCGCAGGAGTCGGTGCCGGCGTACGCCAGCGGCGGCTACTACCTCGATGGCAAGACGCCGCAACACCTGGGCGAAGAACTGGCCGCCTATGTCGAGCTGGGTTTCAAGGCCGTCAAGATCAAGGTCGGCCGCTTCGACCCCGGGCAGGAAGAGGCGCGCATCAAGGCGGCGCGCGAAGCCATCGGCAAGGACGTGCTGCTGATGCTGGACGCCAACAACGCGTGGAACGACCTGCCGACTGCGCTCGAGTACATGAAGCGCTACGAGCCCTACGACCCTTACTGGATCGAGGAACCCTTCAGTCCGGACGACATCGAGAATCACGCCCAGCTGGCCCGGCGCACACGCGTGCCGGTCGCCACCGGCGAGATCGAGGCCGGCCGCTGGCGGCACCAGGAACTGCTGGAGAAACGGGCGGCGATGATCCTGCAATCCGACGCCGCGGTCTGTGGCGGCATCAGCGAGTGGCGCCGCATCGCCGCCATGGCCGCCGGATTCGGCGTCACGATGTGCCCGCACTGGTTCCATGACCTGCACGTGCATCTGGCGGCGTGCACGCCCAATGCAGGCTTCGTCGAATACTTCGCCGACGACCAGGTGCTGAATTTTCGTCGCCTGGTCGATACGCAGCTCAGCTTCGAGAAGGGCCGGCTGGTCGTGCCGAAGGCGCCGGGGCTGGGCTTCGGTTTCGACGCCGGGGCGGTCGACGCTTACGCGCTGGACAGCTGGGCATGACAGGACAAGCACCGAGGCAACGGAGAGAACCATGAACACAAGCACCCGACTGCGCGGCGTCTTCTCGCCGGTGACGACACCTTTCGCGGCCGACCTGGGTCCCGACGCGCCCAGGCTGGTCCGGCACTGCCGCTGGCTGTTGAGCCAGGACGTCGGCCTGGCCGTGTTCGGCACGAATTCGGAAGCCAACTCGATGTCGGTCGGCGAGAAGAAGGCCTTGCTCGACGCGCTCATCGAAGCGGGCGTACCCGGCCATCGGATGATGCCCGGCACGGGCGCCTGCGCACTGACCGACAGCGTCGAACTGACGCGCCATGCCGTGCGCCACGGTGCGGGTGGCGTGCTGATGCTGCCGCCGTTCTACTACAAGGGGGTGTCCGACGACGGCCTGTTCGCCAGCTACGCGGAAGTCATCGAGCGCGTCGCCGACCCGCGGCTGCGCATCTACCTGTATCACATCCCCCAGGTCTCGAACGTGCCGATCAGCCTGGCGCTGATCGCGCGGCTGCTGAAGGCCTATCCCGGTGTCATTGCCGGCATCAAGGACAGCTCGGGCGACTGGGAGAACACGAAGGCCATGCTGGAGCGTTTCCAGCCCGAAGGCTTCGACGTGTTCGCCGGCAGCGAGAGTTTCCTGCTGGCGAACATGCGTGGTGGCGGCGTCGGCTGCATCACGGCCACCGGCAACGTCAACCCGGGAGCCATCTCGCGCTTGTACGGGACCTGGCAAGAGCCCGATGCCGATGCCCAGCAGAAGGCGCTCGACGCCGTGCGCGGGATCTTCCAGCGCTTCCCGATGATCCCGGCGCTGAAGGCGGCGCTGGCGCACTACTCCGGCGACGCGGGATACGCCGCCGTGCGCCCGCCGCTGGTCGCGCTGAGCCCGCAGCAACACACCGAACTGCTCGCGGCTTTGCAGGCGCACGGATTCTCCATGCCTGGCTGGGACGGCGGCAGGTAGGCGGCGTCACCATCCCCCCGCCCCGAAGAGAAGTGGGCTGCCCGCTTGGGGCCCGTTGCGGGTGTTCGCGGACGTCCGTTCCTTGGGACGCTCCGCGCGTCGCGGCAGGCGGTGCCCGGCGTGGGCTCATGCTGGGGCGGTCGGCGCTGCGCGCCGACTCCACTGCGATGCTCGGTCCGGGGTCGCGCCGCAGAACTCGCTACGTTCGCTACGCTCACTTCGCTCAAACAGCCGCGGCGAGTCAGTCTTTGATGCGCGCTGCGCGCGCCGACCCCGGCCCTGCGCTTCTCGTCGCCCCAGAAATCGCCCCCACCGGGCACCGCCTGCCGCGAGGCACCGTTCTTGGTGTTCGCGACGAATACCAACGCCGTCTCTGCAAAGGCGGGCCCGGGCAGGCTGCAGCGCGCCTCTGAGGCGCCGAGAAGCGCAGGGCTCGCGGCCGCGCGCGCAGCGCGCATCAAAGACTGACTCGTCGCGGCTGTTTGAACGGAGCGAACGTAGTGAGCGCAGTGAGTTCTGCGACGGGGCCGCGAGACCGAGCATCGCAGGGAAGTCGGCGCGCAGCGCCGACCGCCGAAGCGAAGCGCTGCGGCCTGCCCGGGCCCGCCTTTGCCGCACGGACAGTCGCCTGCAAAGCGGACGACGAACGTCAGCAGCGGGCCGCGAGCAGACTCGCTGCCCCCGCGAACGATTCATGCGTTGCGGGTCGCGAAGAGCGCGGTGGAATAACTGACATGGATGGATCCGGGCGCCTTCGGCACCCTGGGCGTGGGCGCTGGCTTCGCGCTCGGCGCCGCCACCACGCGGCCCGACCGCGAGCTGTGGATCGTCTTCGGCGACGGCGCCTGCGGCTTCGGCCTGGCCGAGTTCGACACCTTCGTTCGCCACGGCATCCCGGTGATCGCCGTCGCCGGCAACGACGCCGGCTGGACGCAGATCGCGCGCGAGCAGGTCAAGATGCTGCACGACGACGTGGCCACCGTGCTGGCGCGCACCGCCTACCACGAGGTGGCCGCCGGCTTCGGCGCCGCGGGGCTGCTCGTCAGGCACCGGGCGAGGTGGCCGGGGCGCTGCGGCAGGCGCGTGAACTGGCGCGGCAGGGCCGGCCGGTGCTGGTCAACGTGTGGCTCGACAAGACGGAGTTCCGCGAAGGGTCGCTGTCGATGCGAGGGGGCCTGTCTTGCCGGGCGGCGCGTTGCTCGTCGTTGCCATCTTCCACGCCGCGTCGGTCCGCCGGGGTGGTGTCGCCCTTGCCGCGGCAGGGCGCGATGTCGCTCACGCATCGTCAGACTGGCAGTGGGTCGGACCACGATTAGCCCAAGCACGAGATAGCACCAGGTGCTACATTTAGACATATCGACGAAGTTGCCTTCGCGAGTCTTCAAGACAGCTTGGTTCACCAGGGCAGCCCGGAAGGCGCGCGTCGGCGACGGTGAGTTGTGTCTGGCGATCCGGCAAGTGATGGCCGGCCAGGCCGATGACCTGGGCGGCGGCGTTTTCAAGAAGCGCCTGAATGACAACATGCACCGCGCCATCGTCGTCGCCAAGGGTGGCCGCTACTGGGTGTATGCGTTCTTGTTCGCGAAGCAGGATCGCGCCAACATCTCGCCCGATGAATGGCTGGCATTCCGCAAGCTCGCCGCTGCGTACGCGCAGATGACGGTGGCTGAGGTGAACACCGGGTTGCGCAACGGCGACCTACTGGAGATCTGTGATGACGGTTAAGGCAAAGTTCAAGAGCGACGCGTTCGAAGCCGTCCACAGCGCCGCGCTGGGGCTGCACCGGGCCGGCACCATCGACAAGGCCACGATGCGCGGGTTCGACGAAACCTGCCTGGCTGCGCCGCCCGTGATCGCGCCGCTGCAGATCAAGCGTATCCGCGAGCAGGCCCGTGTCAGCCAGCCCGTGTTTGCGCGTTATCTGAACACCAGCGAGTCCACGGTACAGAAGTGGGAGGCCGGCACCAAGCGGCCAAGTGGCATGGCGCTCAAGCTGCTGGCCGTGGTTGAGAAACATGGCTTGAAGGTGCTCGCCTGAGGTGCTTCCCCAGCGCCCAGGCATGGACGAACCAGCTATGCGGGCGCCACCGGTTTCATGATCCTTCCAGGCAGCACCAGGCCATCCGTCCACGCGGCGCGATTCATCCCCGACTCCTGCGATCGATGGCGGGGCGGGGCCGGCGGGGCAACGCGCGGCGCGTCCCGTTGTGGGCGCAGGAGCACCAGCTGATGCATGTCGCCCCTGCGCCCGTTCGCCGAAGCGGCGACCGGGCAGCCCAGGCTGCCCGTCTTGGGCCGGCCCGGTAGAGTCTGGCCAGTTCCACAGGGAGTCGTCGATGAAGGTCTGGGACACTGCCGGGAGCTTCGGCCTGGAGAACATGCGGCTGACCGAAGCACCGGAGCCGGTGCCCGGCCATGGCCAGGTCAAGCTGCGCATGCTGGCGGCATCGATCAACTACCGCGACCTGGTGGTGGTGCAGGGCAACTACGGCAAGGCCATCCGGCCGCCCGTGGTTCCCCTGTCCGATGGCGTCGGCGAGGTCGTGGCGTTGGGCCCGGGGACGAGCCGGCTCGAGCTGGGAGACCGCGTGTGCCCGACCTTCTTTCCGGACTGGGCCTGCGGCAGGCCGCGCGACGCCGTCATGCCGTCGTCAACTACCGCACGACGCCGGAGTGGCACCAGGAAGTGCGGCGCTTCCTGCCCGAAGGCGTCGACCGCATCGTCGAGGTCGGCGGTGCCGACACCGTGTCGCGCTCGATCAAGTGCGTACGCATGGGCGGCGTGATCGCGATGATCGGCGTGCTGTCGGGCGCCCGCTCGGCCATCGAGCTGCCGTTGGTGGTGATGCGCTTCATCCGCCTGGAGGGCATCACCGTCGGGTCAACCG
>JACZKT010000109.1 GCA_014859905.1 Rubrivivax sp. | reverse complement strand
GGCCGCTGCCGACGTCGGCATCGCGATGTCCACCGGCACCGACGTGGCCATGGAAACCGCCGGCATCACGCTCATGCGCGGCGATCCGCGGCTGGTGGCCGATGCGCTGGACGTGTCGCGGCGCACCTACGCCACCATCCGGCGCGGCCTGTTCTGGGCCTTTGCCTACAACGTCGTCGGCATCCCGCTGGCCGCGGCGGGTTTCCTGAGCCCGGTGTTCGCCGGTGCCGCAATGGCGCTGAGCAGCGTCAGCGTGGTAGGCAATGCGCTGCTGCTGCGCCGCTGGCGCTCGAGCGCCGAGTTGCGGGACAAGGAGACGGCCGCCGCAGAACCACGTGCCGCGCTGGCCTGACGAGCATCAGCCATGACCCTGATGAACATCGGCCAGGCCGCCCGGGCCACGGGCGTGTCGGCCAAGATGATCCGGCACTACGAGGAGGTCGGCCTGATCCCGCCGGCGTCGCGCACCGACGCCGGCTACCGCCAATTTGCCGAAGCCGACGTGCACACCCTGCGTTTCGTGCGCCACGCACGCGACCTGGGCTTCTCGATCGCGGAGATCGGCGAACTGGTCGGCCTGTGGCAGGACCGCCAACGCCCGAGCCGGCAGGTCAAGGCGCTGGCGCAGGCCCACATCCACGAGTTGCGGCGCAAGGCGCAGGAGCTGCTGGCGATGACGGCGACACTCGAGCACCTGGTGCACTGCTGCCATGGCGACGACCGGCCCGATTGTCCGATCCTCGAGTCGCTGGCGGCCGCCGGTCCGGCTGGGCCGGCACCCCGATCCCATGGCCGCACCCTCCCCCGTCGCGCCACCAAGCCGCGGGCCGCTTGACGGGCGCCGTCCGAGTCCGGCATCGACGTTGCGCACGGTGGCGGGCTGGTCAGCCGTTGACGCAGATCAACGGCGCTGCGCGGGTCGCTTCGTATCCTTTGCCGCTGACGACTCAGACCTCAAACACGGTGTTCCGCTATCGCCAACGACTTCGCCGCTGGGCCGCCCATGTGCTGCTCGTGTGGCTGTTCGGCGTCGGTGTCGGGGTCGCCAATGCGTGCCTGGCTCCGACCGTCGTCGGACTGCCCGAGGTCGGTTCCGGGTCCGCGGCCGGGATCCAGGCTTCGCACCATCAGGGCGCAGCGGTGCCCAAGGCGCTGCATCATGCGGCGGGTCCGAACCAGAACGTGGACGCACCGGATCACCGTGAACCGGCAGCCGGCTCGAACTGCCAGGACTTCTGCGCCAAGGCCACGGTCTCGATGCCGCCGCTGAAATCGGCGCTCGACGATGTGCAGGCTTGCGCGCTGCCGCCGCACGCCATGTCGACCGCTCTTGCGGTGCCCGCGTTGCCGTGGGTTCAACCGTGGGTGCCACGCCGGGATGGCGTTCGGGCACTTCCAATTCCGATTGCCTTCCTCCGTCTGGCGCTATAGCGGCCACAGCCGCCGTCGCGGCTGGCACGGGCACTCAGCGTTGCCCTGACCAGCGCACCACCGCCCCCGGGGCGCTGCCGTCGTCCGATGGCAGGCACTGCGGCATCGCATCCTGATCGCGTTTGACCCTCGCCGGCCGCCGGCGAGCCGGGCGATCGACAGCACACACGTTCCTACCCTGGACGCCACTTCATGACCACGCCACGCTCCGCAAGAACTCGCGATGGGCAATCCGCCTGTCGTCGCCATCGCGCAAGGACACGACCGATGACGCTCTCTCAAGAGCCACCGTCGCGATCGATGCGCGGGCTGCTGGGCGCAGCCCTGGTCGGCATCGCTCTCGCCGGCCCGGCGCCGGCCCAGGGCGAGGTCCTGGGAGCCAGCGTGCAGGGCCTGCTGGCCTACGCGCGGGCGCACAGCCCGGAGCTCGGCGCCATGCGGCAGGAGGCCGATGCGGCGGCGCAGCGCGTGGGACCTGCCGGTGCCCTGCCCGACCCGGTGCTGCGTGTCGAGCTGATGAACATCAACAACTACGGCAACGATGCCTCGTTCAGCCTGCTGCCGTGGCGCGTCGGCGAGACCAGGTACACGCTGATGCAGTCCCTGCCGCTGTGGGGCAAACGCGATCTTCGGCGCGACGCCGCTGCCGCCGACGCCAGGCAGGCCGACGCACGGACCGACGCCACCTGGGCCGAACTGGCGGCCCGCATCAAGACCGCCTACGCCGAGTACTACCGTGCGGCGGGCAACCACCAACTGGCCGCCGAAGTGCTCGAACTGATGTCGCGACTGGAGCAGGTGGCGCAAGCCCGTTACGCCGGCGGGCTGGCCGGCCAGCCGGATGCGATCCGCGCCCAGCTGGAGCAGACCGCGATGCGCACCGAGCTGATCATGCTCGACAGCGAAAAGCGCCAGCTCAGGGCCCGGCTGAACGGCCTGCTGGCACGCGACGGCACGGCGCCCCTGGCCGAACCCCAGGCGCTGCGCCGGCTGCCGGAACTGAGCACGGCCGATGCGGCGTCGCTGGCCGAGCGGGCGCGCGAGCGCAACCCGCTGATCGTGGCCGAGCTGGCGCGTCTGAGCGCAGCACAGAAGAACCGCGAGCTCACGCAGCAGAACCGCTACCCCGATCTGCAGGTCGGCATTTCGCCGTCGCAGATGCGCTCGCGCATCACGACCTGGGGTGTGATGTTCGAGATGAACATCCCCTTGCAGCAGGAGTCGCGCCGTGGCCAGGAGCGCGAAGCCGAGGCCATGGTGGCCGCGGCGCGATCACGGGCCGATTCACTGCAGCACCAGATGCTCGGCGAACTGGCGGCCAACCTGGCGAGCCTGGACGCCGCACGGCGCACCGAAGCCCTCGTCAAGACCCAGCTGCTGCCGCAGTCCGAGTTGGGCCTGCAATCGGCCCTGGCCGCCTACGAGAACGGCAGGACCGAATTCTCGATGCTGCTCGAGGCCCAGCGCCAGATACGCAAGGCGCGGCAGGAACTGCTCAAGTCGCAGGTCGAGGCGCAATTGCGCCTGGCCGACATCGAACGCATTCTGGGAGAAGACCTGTGAAGACCGCCACCACCGTGCTCGCGATCGTTCTGCTCGGTGCCGTGGGCGCCGGCAGCTACTGGCTCGGATCCCGCTCCCAGGCCCATGCCCCTGGCGCCGACACCGCCGCGACGGCGGCCGCCTCCGCCCCCAAGGCGCGCAAGCTGCTTTATTACCGCAACCCGATGGGTCTGGCCGACACGTCGCCGACGCCGAAGAAGGACCAGATGGGCATGGACTACATCGCAGTCTACGAGGGTGAGGACGAGGACGCTTCCCCCGCCGCAGCGGGCGCCCCCAGCCAGCTGCGCATCAGCACCGAGAAGGTCCAGAAGCTGGGCGTGCGCACCGAGCCGGCTGCCATGCGCCTGCTGGGCAAGACGGTGCGCGCAGCCGGCCGCGTCGAGCCCGATGAACGGCGCATCTACACGGTGACGTCGAAGTTCGAGGGCTATATCGAGCGGCTGCACGTCAACGCCACCGGCCAGTCGGTGGCCCGGGGGCAGTCGCTGTTCGAGGCCTACAGTCCCGAACTGGTGTCGGCCCAGCGCGAATATGCCATCGCCATGCAGGGCGTGGCGGCCATGAAGGACGCCGATGCCGACGCCCAGGGCGGCATGAAGCAGCTGGCCGAGTCGGCGCTGACGCGGCTGCGCAACTGGGATCTGTCGCCGGAACAGGTGCAGGCGCTGACGGCGTCGGGACAGGCCCGGCGCAGCATCAGCTTCCCGTCGCCGGTGACGGGCCTGGTGACCGAGAAGAAGGTGCAGCAGGGCATGCGCTTCATGCCCGGCGAGATGCTGTACCAGATCACCGACCTGTCGTCGGTTTGGGTCATCGCCGACCTGTCCGAACAGGACATCGCCCTCGTCAGGGCCGGCGCCAGGGCACGGGTCACCACGACCGCCTATCCCAACGAGGTCTTCGACGGCCGCATCACCTTCGTCTACCCGACGATGACGGCGGAAACCCGCAGCATCCCGGTGCGTGTGGAACTGGCCAACCCGGGCCGCAAGCTCAAGCCGGCGATGTTCGCGCAGGTCGAGGTCAGCGTGGGGGGCAAGGTGCCGGTGCTCACCGTGCCGGACTCGGCGGTCATCGACACCGGCACGCGGCGCCTGGTGCTCGTCCAGGTCCAGGAAGGCCGCTTCGAGCCGCGCGACGTCGAGCTCGGGGCCCGCGGCCAGGACTTCGTCGAGGTCGTCAAGGGCGTGCGCGACGGCGAACAGGTCGTCGTCGCCGCCAATTTCCTGATCGACGCCGAGAGCAACCTCAAGGCCGCCATCGGTGGCATGGGTGCCGCGCCATCGGCACCGGCCGCGGCCATTGCACCGGCACCGGCAACGGTGGGCCACAAGGCCGAGGGCCGCGTGGACAGCATCGACCTGCAGGCCGGCACCGTGAGCCTCAACCACGGCCCGGTGGCGACGCTGAAGTGGCCGGCCATGACGATGGAGTTCAAGGCCGCCAACGCCGCCCTGCTGGCGGGCCTGAAGCCGGGGCAGGCGGTGGACTTCGAATTCGTCGAGCGCCAGGCCGGCGAATACGTGGTGACCGCGATCAAGGCGGTGCCGGGCACCGCAACGCCGGCAGTCAAGCCGCCACCGGCCCCAGCCGCAGCGCCCGGCACCCACAGCGGCCACTGAGCGGAGAACGCCATGCTGGCCAAGATCATCCAGTGGTCGGGCAGGAATCCCTTCCTGATCCTGCTCGCCACCCTGTTCGTCGTCATCGGCGGCGTCGTCGCAGTGATGAAGACACCGCTCGACGCCCTGCCCGACCTGTCGGACGTGCAGGTCATCGTCTATACCGAATACCCGGGCCAGGCGCCCCAGGTGGTGGAAGACCAGGTGACCTACCCGCTGACCACGGCAATGCTGGCGGTGCCCAAGTCCAAGGTCGTGCGCGGCTTCTCGTTCTTCGGTGCCTCCTTCGTCTACGTCATCTTCGACGACGGCACCGACATCTACTGGGCGCGCAGCCGCGTGCTCGAATATCTGAACTTCGCCTCCAGTCGGCTGCCCAAGGGCGTGTCGCCCGCACTCGGACCCGACGCCACCGGCGTCGGCTGGGTCTACCAGTACGCGCTGCTGGCCAAGAACAAGACCTTGGCCGAGCTGCGCACGATCCAGGACTGGTACGTGCGCTACCAGCTGACCAAGGCGCCCGGCGTGGCCGAGGTGGCCTCGATCGGCGGCTTCGTGCAGACCTACCAGGTCACCGTCGACCCGCTCAAGCTGCGCAGCTACGGCATCCCGCTGATGAAGGTGTCGCAGGTGATCCGCGATTCGAACCGCGATGTCGGCGGGCGCGTGGTCGAGATGGCCGAGACCGAATACATGGTGCGAGGCAAGGGGTACCTGCGCGGCAAGGCCGATATCGAGATGCTCGTCGTCAAGGCCGAAGGCGGCACGCCGGTGCTGATCCGCGACATCGCCCGCGTCGAAATGGCACCCGACGAGCGCCGCGGCCTGTCCGAACTGAACGGCGAAGGCGAGGTCGTCTCCGGCATCGCGATGTCGCGCTTCGGGGAGAACGCGCTGGAGGTCATCCACAACCTGAAGCTCAGGGTCGAGGAGATCTCGGCCGGTCTGCCCGAAGGGGTGTCGATCCAGGCCGTCTACGACCGCTCGGACCTCATCTACCGCGCGATCAGGAACCTCAGCGTCACACTGATCGAGGAAAGCATCATCGTCGCCATCGTCTGCGTCGTCTTCCTGATGCACGTGCGCTCGGCGCTGGTGGCGATCCTGATGCTGCCGGTGGGCGTGCTGATCTCGTTCATCGCGATGCGGCTGCTGGGCATGAACTCCAACCTCATGAGCCTGGGCGGCATCGCCATCGCCATCGGCGCCATGGTGGACGCCGCCATCGTGATGATCGAGAACGCGCACAAGCACCTGGAGCGGCTGGACCGGCTGAAACCCGTTCACACCTTCAAGGAACGAGCCGACGCGATGATCAAAGCCTGCCAGGAGGTCGGGCCGGCGCTGTTCTTCTCGCTGCTCATCATCACGGTGTCGTTCCTGCCCGTGTTCACGCTGGAGTCGCAGGAAGGACGCCTGTTCTCGCCGCTGGCCTTCACCAAGACCTTCGCGATGGCCGGCGCATCGCTGCTGTCGGTGACGCTGGTGCCGGTGCTGATGCTGCTGTTCATCCGCGGCAGGATCATGCCGGAGGCGAAGAACCCGGTGAACCGCTTCCTGATCTGGGTCTACCGCCCGATCATCGAGGCGGTGATGCGCTGGAAGGGGCTCACCATCGCGCTGGCCGTGGTCGCGATGGCGGCGACCTGGGTCCCGGCATCGAAGCTCGGCAGCGAATTCATGCCCACGCTCAACGAGGGCACGCTGCTGTTCATGCCGACCTCGCTGCCGGGCATGTCGATCACCAAGGCCGCCGAGGTGCTGCAGACGCAGGACAAGATCATCAAGAGCTTCCCCGAAGTGAGCCTGGTCTACGGCAAGGCCGGTCGCGCCAATACGGCCACCGACCCGGCGCCCATCGAGATGTTCGAAACCGTCATCAACCTCAAGCCGCAGGAGGAATGGCGGCCGGGCATGACGATGGACAAGCTGATCGCCGAGATGGACAAGGCGCTGCAGTTCCCGGGCATCTCCAACGCCTGGACGATGCCGATCAAGGCGCGCATCGACATGCTGTCCACCGGCATCCGCACGCCGATCGGCATCAAGGTCTTCGGCAACGACCTGGGCGAGATGGAGAAGCTGGCGCGGGAGATCGAGACCGTGGTCAAGGCGGTGCCCGGCACGACATCGGCCTTCGCCGAACGCCTGACCGGCGGCAGCTACCTCGACATCGAACCCAACCGCGAGCAACTGGCGCGCTACGGTCTGTCGGTAGGTGAATTGCTGGACGTCATCGGCACCGCGCTCGGCGGCGAGATGGTGACCACCACCGTCGAAGGCCGCGAACGCTTCGGCGTCACCGTGCGCTACCCGCGCGGGCTGCGCAGCAACCCCGAGCAGATCGAGCGCGAGGTGCTGGTGCCGGTCATGGGCGGCGCCATGGTGCCGCTGGGGCAGGTGGCCAAGGTCATGGTGGTGCGCGGCGCGCCCGGCATCCGCACCGAGAACGCGCTGCTCTCCGCCTACATCTTCGTCGACATCCGCGGCCGCGATATCGGCTCCTACGTGGCCGAGGCGCGCAAGGCGGTGGCCGACCAGGTGAAGTTCCCGGCCGGCTACTACATCACCTGGAGCGGGCAGTTCGAGGCCATGGAGCGCGCCATCGAGCGCATGAAGATCGTCGTGCCGGTGACGCTGCTGACGATCTTCCTGCTGCTGTACCTGAACTTCCGTCGCCTGACCGAGACCTTCATCGTCATGCTCTCGGTGCCGTTTGCGCTGGTGGGGGGGGTGTGGCTGATGTGGTGGCTGGACTACAACCTGTCGGTGGCGGTGGCGGTCGGGTTCATCGCGCTGGCCGGCGTTGCCGCCGAGACCGGCGTCGTGATGCTGATCTACCTCGATCACGCCTGGGAGGAGGCCAAGGCGCGCTGCCGCCACGAGGGCCGGCTGCCGGGTGCGAGCGATCTCTATGCGGCCATCATGGAAGGGGCCGTCGAGCGTGTCAGGCCGAAGATGATGACGGTGGTCGCCATCATGGCCGGCCTGCTGCCGATCATGTGGGGCACCGGCACCGGTTCGGAGGTGATGAGCCGCATCGCTGCGCCGATGGTCGGCGGCATGATCTCGTCGACCGTGCTGACGCTCGGCGTGATCCCGGCGCTGTATGCGCTGGTCAAGCAGTGGCAGCTGCGGCGTGAACAGCGACAGCCGCCCGCACTCATGACGGATCCGACGCTGGCGGCAGGCGGAGCCACCTGATGCCGCCCCCTGTCCCAGGCGGCCAGGTCGCCATGAGCCCAGTCACCACACGCGGCGACTCGCGCATCGATGGCCTCAGGCGTGCCCTGGTCTTCGCGCCCGCCTTGCACCTGAGGACAAGCGAGCAGACGACGGTTCGTCCAATCCGCTCATGGTTCACTGCCACACCCTCGAATGCGAGGATACCGGCATCATGGACTCGTTCATCGTTGTCCAGCGCAGACCAGGGGCCAGCGACTACAGGTTTGGGTCCGGACCGGCCTGTCCGGTCAGGATGGATCGAGCTTCGCGCCGCGCAGCCGCAGCGCGTTGGTGATCACGGAGGCCGAGCTCAGGCTCATCGCCAGCGCCGCGATCAGCGGCGACAGCAGCCAGCCGGTGAGCGGGAACAGCACGCCGGCGGCCAGCGGTACGCCCAGGGCGTTGTAGACGAACGCGAAGCCCAGGTTCTGCTTCATGTTGGCGACCGTGGCCACGGACAGCACGCGCGCCGCCGCGATGCCGCGCAGGTCGCCCTTGACCAGCGTGAGCTGGGCGCTGTTCATCGCCACGTCGGTGCCGGTGCCCATCGCGATGCCGACATCGGCGCGTGCGAGCGCGGGGGCGTCGTTGATACCGTCGCCGGCCATCGCGACGACACGGCCTTCGTGCTGCAGGCGTTCGACCATGGCCAGCTTGTCGGCCGGTTTGACCTCGCCGTGCACCTCGTCGATGCCCAGCCGCTTGCCAACCGCGCGCGCCGTGGTCAGGCCGTCGCCAGTGGCCATCACGATGCGCAGGCCCGACTTGCGCAGCGCGTTCAGGGCGTCGAGCGTCGTGGCCTTGATCGGGTCGGATACCGCCAGCAGACCGGCCAGCTGCCCATCGACCGCAAGATGCATGACGCT
Organism: Rubrivivax sp.; assembly: GCA_014859905.1. GTDB lineage: Bacteria > Pseudomonadota > Gammaproteobacteria > Burkholderiales > Burkholderiaceae_C > Rubrivivax. Next base: position 13,360 of record JACZKT010000109.1, on the reverse strand, counting down.
GGCACCCTGGCCGCGCAGTTCTTCCGCTTGCGCCTTCAGTGCGTCGACCTGCACGCCGAGCTGCTCCATCAGTGCGGTGTTGCCCAGCGCCAGCTCCTTGCCTTCGGCGCTGCCGCGCACGCCGATGCCCGACTCGGAGTCGAACTGCTCCGGCTTGGCCAGCGCCAGCCCCTGCTCGCGTGCCGCCGCGACGATGGCCGCGGCCAGCGGATGTTCGCTGCCCTGATCGAGACTCGCGGCCAGGCGCAATACCTCCACGTCGGTGAAGCCTGCGGCGGCCACGGCCTTCTCGAAGACCGGCCGGCCTTCGGTCAGCGTACCGGTCTTGTCGACGATCAGCGTATCGATCCTGCGCAGGTTCTCGATCGCCGCGGCGTCGCGGAACAGCACGCCGTTGGTCGCGCCCTTGCCGGTGGCGACCATGATCGACATCGGCGTGGCCAGGCCCAACGCGCAGGAGCAGGCGATGATCAGCACCGCCACCGCATTGATGAGGCCGAAGACCCAGCCCTGTGCCGGCCCGAACAGCCCCCAGGCGAAGAAGGTCAGCACGGCGATCGCCACCACGGTGACGACGAAGTAGCCCGCCACGACGTCGGCCATGCGCTGCATCGGCGCGCGCGAGCGCTGCGCCTGCGCCACCATCTGCACGATCTGCGACAGCACGGTGGCAGAGCCCACATGTTCGGAGCGCATCACCAGCGCGCCGCTGGTGTTCATCGTGGCGCCGATCAGCTTGTCGCCCACGCGCTTGGTCACCGGCAGCGGTTCGCCGGTGAGCATGGCCTCGTCGAGAGCGCTGCTGCCTTCGGTGACGATGCCGTCGACGGGCACCTTCTCGCCTGGACGCACGCGCAGCAGGTCGCCGACGTGCACGTTGGCCAAGGGCACGTCTTCCTCGGTGCCGTCGGTGGCGATGCGGCGCGCGGTCTTCGGCGCCAGACCGAGCAGCGATTTGATCGCCGCCGAGGTCTGCGAGCGCGCCTTGAGCTCCAGGATCTGGCCGAACAGGGTCAAGGAGATGATGACCGCAGCGGCCTCGAAATACACCGCCACACTGCCGTTCACGACGAAGGTGGCGGGGAAGATCTGCGGCGCCACGGTGGCGACGACGCTGTAGACGAAGGCCACGCTGGTGCCCAGGCCGATCAAGGTCCACATGTTCGGGCTGCGGTTGATCACCGACTGCACGCCGCGCCTGTAGAACGGCCAGCCGGCCCACAGCGCGACCGGCAGCGACAGGACGAGTTCGATCCAGGTCTGCGTACGAGGATCGAACCAACCCAGCCAGTGGCCGGCCATGGCAAGCACCGTCACTGCGGCGGTGAAAGGCAGCGTCCACCAGAAGCGGCGCGAGAAGTCGGCCAGCTCGGGGTTCTCGTCGTCGTCGAGCACAGGCAGCACCGGCTCGAGCGTCATCCCGCACTTGGGGCAGTTCCCGGGATGGTCCTGGCGGATCTCCGGGTGCATCGGGCACGTGTAGATCGCGCCGGCCGCCGCTGTTGGCTGCTCTGCTACAGCCGGCGCGACAGCCGGTGCGACGACGTCGCGGGCGTAACGTGCCGGCTCGGCAACGAACTTGGAGAGGCACTTCGCGCTGCAGAAATAGTAGGGCCGGCCAGCGTGCTCGACGTGATGCTCGGAGCGGGCGGTCACGGTCATGCCGCACACAGGGTCCTCTAGCGCGCCGGTCCCGGGCGTCTCCGGTGGGTGGTGATGCGGGAGGTCAGGCGTGTGCTCGGCGCGATCGTGGCGTGAGGGCATTTCCATGGCATCAGACCTCCTTGTCGGCCGGCTGGTTCGACTGCGGGCCGTGAGGGCCATGCCCGCCGTGACCCCCGTGGCCATGAAAGAGGTGCATCAGCGGGCAGGCCAGCAGCAACAGGTAAACCCAGTTGCCGGCGACATGGTTCCAGTGCTCGCGCAGCAGGTAGAAGCCACCGACGAGGACAACCATCAGCAGGGCGGTCTTCACTGGCCGGCTCGGGCCGGACGAACCGCGGGTGGCGGAGACGTGATCATGGTGAGCGGCGCTCATGGCAATCTCCTTTCGATCCGGGGTCGGCGCTTCTGGCGCCTTCCTCCGGACTCAAGATAGACCCTGACATCATGGGAAGGTCAAGGGATGCTGGGCTCCGCGCTCTCAGGTCTTTGCGCCGGCGTCGCGATCGAGCAGCCCCCTGCGCTTCTCGTACTCCTCGGGCGCGATCTCGCCGCTGGCCAGGCGCCGCTGCAGCACTTCATGCGGCGTCTCGCGGGGTCGTCGGCGTTGCTCACTCGGCCGCCCCCAGCCGTAGAACACGATCACGCCGACCAGCGCCACCCAGAAGATCCACCAGACCCAGTGCATGCCACCCATGAAGGTGCCCCCGTCGTAGAACATGTGCATCTCCTTCAGCCTTGGGGCATTGCCGCGCTCGGCGCGGTCAGCAAGGCCTTGACGCGCTGCAGCCGTTCGCGCACCTCATGCGCGACCTCGGCCACTTCGACATTGCTCGTCATCTGCAGCACGGCCACCGGGTCCATGAAACCGACGACCAGCCGGCCGTCGGGTTCTTCGCGGACAACCACGTTGCATGGCAGCAGCAGGCCGATGTCGGGCTCCGCGCCCAGTGCGCGGTGGGCCAGCGGCGGATTGCAGGCGCCGAGAATGCGGTAGGGCCGCCCATCGACCCCGAGCTTGGCCTTCATCGTGGCCTGCACGTCGATCTCGGTCAGCACGCCGAAGCCCTCGGTCTTCAGCGCCTCGGTGACGCGGGCGACGGCCTTCCCAAAGTCCTTGTCGTCGATGTCGCAATGAAAGCCGTAAACCGTTGCCGCCGGCGTCGCCGTCGTGGTGGGTGCGTGACTCATGGCTGGCCCCCTCACTTCGTCACCGGGACCGAGGGCATGCGGTCCATCATCATCTGCATCATGGACTGCATCATGTCCATGCGCTGTTCCATCATGCCCTGGCGCGTGGCCATGTCGGCCGGTTTGCCCGGCGCGGCGCCGGCACCCATGCCGCCCATACCGCCCATACCGCCCATACCGCCCATCATGTTCATGCCGTTCTGCATGAGCTTCATCTGCTCGGCCATGAGGGCGTTGCGTTCTGCGGGTGTTTTGGCGGCCAGCATCTTTTCGTGCATCTGCTGCATGGCCTTCATCTGGTCGGCATACCTCGGTACGGCGGCCATGCCGCCCATGCCCATGCCCATGCTCGGATTGCCTGGCGCGGCTTGTGCGATCTGGACCGCGCCGGTCGCGGCAGGGTGGTGGCTGTCGTGCTGCTCGTCGCTGGCAGCCCAGGCCGATGTGGCCAGGGTCGCGGTGGTCAGGGCAGTGATGGAAAGAAAGGTGCGGACGAATGTCATGGTGAACTCCTGTTGAGAGAGAGAGAGAGGCTTGCTGTCAAGGTGGATCGTGCTGCATGCGGGGCCCCGCACCGCCGAAAGCGCGACACCCCAGACCGAACCCTGTACCTGGGTACAGAGTCAAGTCGGGATTGGGATGGCGGCGCGGAAGGCAGGGCTCATGGCCCGGCGCCAACCGCCGCGCGGCGCTACAACGTCAGTCGCGAGTAGAGGGTGCGCAGTGGCACACCCGCACTGGGCGCCGGCAATTCGAGCGAGGCGTTCGCCCGCTTGGGGGCGTCCAGCGGTTCGGACCATGTGAGCTCCGAGGGAAGCACCATGGCGACATCCATCAAGTCGAAGCTCGACGTCAGCTTGACCATGGTCTGGGTGTCTTCGCTGCAGACCTTCAGGCAGACGCTCTTGGCTGCTCCGGCGTTCTCTGCGTGATCGGAATCCGAACCGACATGACCGGGCGATACCCGTGGTGATTGAGCGGTCAGCGATGCGTCGTCCGCTGGCCCATGCCAATGCGTGCCCCGCTCCTGAAGCAGGCAGGCATTGACCGAGCCAGAACCCAGCGCGAACAACCACACCATCAGCACCGTGAACACGGTGCGGCGTTTGGTGCGGGTGTTCATTAAAGGGCTCATGTCGACGTGGGCTCGGGTTGTCGATGCCAGGCCTCAATTCAGGTCGAGGTTCGATAACCGACGTGGCGGTGGGGTAGTCAGACTGGACACATCAACGTGCGCTGTCTGTGCGCCAGCGAACCAACCCGCCTCCAAGAACGCGAGTCACCCGCACAGACTGGAGCCGGACCAGCTCTCGATTGCTGGCATCAAGGCTTGGTGGGTGAAGCTTCGCCGCCCATGTCGTGGGTTCCCTCCTTGTGAGCCGTGTCGAGATCCATCTTCACCTCCTGCCTGGAGGTCTTCGAGCCGGCGGGCGGCTGCTTCACGGTCGATACCGTGCCGCCCATATCGTGGGTTCCCTCCTTGTGAGCCTTGTCCAGTTCCTGCTTCAACTGCTGTCTGGAGGTCTTCGAGCCGACGGGCGGCTGCTTCATGGTCGATACCGTGCCACCCATATCGTGGGTTCCCTCCTTGTGAGCCTTGTCCAGTTCCTGCTTCACCTCTTCCCTGGTCTTGGCGCCAGCATCTGCAGCCTGCACCGTGAAGGGGACTGCGAACGCAGCGATAGCGGCGGACACGAGGATCGATTTGTATCCGAAGGGGAAGGCATTCTTGCGAGTCGACATGATGAGCATCCTTGAATGAGTCTGTGGGTGCCGGCCCTTGTCGGGACCGGCCGGATGCAACCTCTGCATCACGGTTCCCAGTCTAGAAACAGCACGCCGACGCGACCCTGACCGGCGGATGACAAGTCCGTTATGTTCCGGAGTCGTCGGCGATCTGCGGGTCGGGCGGCCGCAGGGAGGCGGATCTCATGGCTGCGAGGCGCCAACCGCCCTATCCGGCAGAACTTCGGCTTCGCGCAGGTCCCGGCAGCTGGGCCGCAAGGCGCGCGCCTCATGCCATGGCTCGCCGTACCGCGAATCCAGGCGGCCACTGCGTCAGCAGCATCACCGAGGCCATCAAGGCGGTGGACCCAGGCGCCCAGGTGCGCATCGACCTGGCCACGCAGCGCGTGGATATCGAGCCGACCGAGGCCGACGCCGCCGAGCTGGGCGACGCGATCAAGCAGGCCGGCTACACGCCGGTCGCGATCGACAGCCCTGCAGGGCCGGCCGTCAAGGCCGCAGCGCCCGGCCGCAAGGGCTGTTGCTGCGGCTGATCGTCGCCGGAGCGCTCGGATAGCGGCATGGTGCCAACGCCACACGGGCCCGGCAGTCGCCGGGCCCGTGTGCCTCGCCGGGACCACGCCTCGCCCGCTCATGCGGGATAAAGCCGGAGAAACTGGCGCTGCTCGGCCTCGCTCTTGGTCGCGTCGGGCTTGGCGTTGTGGGCGATGTTGTCGATGCACACCCACTGCCCGTCGACACGCGTGTAGGCATGCTGCTCGGGCACGTAACCGGCCTCGCCGCCGACATGGCGGGCACCGTCGGCAGCGACGGGGTTGACGCGGAACGCCAGCACTTCCTGGCGAACCTGTTCGCGGCTGAGCGTGCTCTGCGCGGGACCGTCGACGAAGCCGACTTCGCCACCCACCCAGGTGCTGGTACCCTGGGCATGGGCAGCGGTGAGGCCGGCGGCGGCGAGTGCGAGAATGAAGATGGATTTGCGAACAGACATGATGGGCTCCTTGGACAGGTTGCGAATGCTGTCCCCCTTCGGGACCAGCCGGATGCAAGCTCTGCATCACGGTTCGCACTCTAGGCAGCGGCCCCCCGCAGCACGCTGACCTGTCCATTACAGATTCGTTATGTCCTTGCGAGGCCCGCATTGAAGATCCTGGTCATTGAGGACGAACCCAAGGCTGCTGAGTACCTGCGCCAGGGTCTGAGCGAAAGCGGCTACACCGTCGAGGTGGCCCACAACGGCATCGACGGGCTGCATGCCGCAGCGAATGGCGATCATGACCTGCTGGTCCTCGACGTGATGCTGCCCGGCATCGACGGCTTCGCGGTGCTGTCCGCGCTGCGCACGTCCAGGCAGACACCGGTGCTGATGCTGACGGCGCGCGGCAAGACCGACGACAAGCTGCGCGGCTTCGAGCTCGGCGCCGATGACTATCTGGTCAAGCCATTCCAGTTTCCCGAGTTGCTGGCGCGCGTGCGGGCACTGCTGAAACGCGGCCAGCCCGCGGGCGCGGATCCGACGCTGCGCGTCGGCGATCTGGAGATCGATCCGGTGCGCCACCGCGCCACCCGCGGCGGCCAACGCATCCAGCTCACCGCCAAGGAGTTCGCCCTGCTCAGCCTGCTGGCGCAGCGCAGCGGCGAAGTGCTTTCGCGCACCCAGATCGCTTCGCTGGTGTGGGACATCCACTTCGACTCCGACAGCAATGTCGTCGAGGTGGCCGTACGCAGGCTGCGCGCCAAGGTCGACGATCCCTTTGCCGACAAGCTCATCCACACGGTGCGCGGCGTCGGCTACGTGCTCGACCAGCGCCCGGGCGCATGAAGTGGGCCCTGCCGTCGCGCTTAGGTGGTTCGCTGGCACTGCGGCTGGTGCTGGCCAGCTTGCTGTTCGGCCTGATGGTCGCCGGCGGCACCGTGGCGGTGGGCCTGTGGAACCTCTCACGCCAGATGGACGAACGGGCCGGCATGGAAATGCAGGGCCGGCGGGAACTGCTCACCCACATCATGGCGACGATTCCGTCCGTGGCCGCGGTCGGCGCATCCAAGGATCGCTTCAACCATCTGTTCTTCGGCCACGCTGACCTGCATCTGGCGCTCGTCGAACAGGGCTCGACAAGGGTGCTTGCTGCCTTCTCCGACACGGCAACGGAGTCCGTCACCATGCTGAGCCATGCCAAGGCGCCGCCGGACACCCTGCACGCATGGGTGGCGCTGGGCGGCACGCGTTTCAGCGGCTGGCACGGCAGGGTCAAGGTCGCCGATGGACACGAGGTCGAGTTCTACCTGTCCATCGACCGAAGCATGGATATCGCTTTGCTGGCCGGCTTCATCAAGGCAACCCTGCTGACCCTGCCACTGCTGCTGGCCATGGTCGCCGTCGGCGCGGGCTTGATTGCCAGGACCGGCCTCGCCCCGGTGCGCAAGTTCAAGCGGCTCGCGGCGTCCATCGGAACGAAGTCGCTCGACCAGCGTGTATCGCCTGCCGACCTGCCGAGCGAACTGGCGGATATGGCGACCGAGTTCAACGGCATGCTGGATCGCATCGACGAGGGCTACCGGCAGCTGGAGGAGTTCTCCGGCGATCTCGCCCACGAGATGCGGACCCCGGTAGCCACGCTGCTGGGCCGCACGCAGGTCGCCTTGTCCAGGATCCGCAGCGCGGCTGAACTGCGCGAGGTGATGGAGGGCAACGTCGAAGAGCTGGAGCGGCTGTCCAAGCTCATCGGCGACATGCTCTTCATCGCCCATGCCGACCACGACGGCAGCCCGATCCAGGCCGAGGCCGTCGACCTGGTGCTCGAAGCGCAACGGGTGGTCGACTACCTGTCGCTGGTTGCCGACGACAAGGGTGTGCAGATCCGGGTGCAGGGGCAGGCGCCGCCCATTCCTGCCGACCGCCTGCTCGTCCAGCGCGCCATCACGAACCTGGTCTCCAACGCGATCCGGCATGCGTTCGCGAATTCGACGGTCAGCATCGAGATCCATTCGACCGGCGCTGAAACCACGCTGGCGGTGACCAACGAAGGTGAAGGCATTGCCCCGGCGCTCCTGGACCGGGTCTTCGACCGCTTCTTCCGGGCCGACCCGGGCAGGTCAAGAGAAGCCGGCGGCAGCGGCCTCGGCCTGGCGATCGTGCGATCGATCGCCGCTGCCCACCGGGGCCGCGCGAGCGTTCGCAGCGAGCCCGGCCGCACCACCTTCACCTTGACCTTCCCAAGTGAGGCGCGCGACGGAATCGGCCCCCAAGGTCCACAGACGACAGCCATGTAGTCAAGGAGTCATCCCGTCGTCGTTGACCGATTCGTACAGTTGCTCCAGCCCCTCGAAAGGAGCGGGGGCCCGCTGTGCGGCGTCCCCAGTGGCTTCAGGCGCCAACAAGCCGGAGCATCAGAATGAAGCTCATCGCCACCCCCTTGACACACCTCGCCATCTTTGCCGTAAACGGACAGGCAGCCACGACGAGCGTCGACGCCAACCGATCGCCACCTTGTGGGGCTCGCGGGAACGCTTGACATTCGTCAACGCCCGGTCGCCGATGTGTCGTCAGACTCCGCGGCAAACTGGACGCACGATCGGGTCGAAGATGATGTTCTGGCAGCAGAGAACACTGGGCAGACTGGCAGCACACATGCTGGTGGTCTGGGTGTTTGCGCTCACGGCGGGCATCGTCAATGCATGTGTCGTCGGGGCCGAGTCTCGCCATGATGTCCTGTCTGAAGCACAAGGCCCATCGGCGTCTGCCGCCACCGGCGCGCACGACGGGGCCGTCGGCGCCGCGGACGGCGACCATCCGCCACCCTGCGGTCCAACGGACCCGTGCGCCAGGTTCTGCGCCGACGAGTCGACGCGTCTTCCGACGCTGAAGCAGCCGTCGGCTCCATGGACCGGGATCTGGCTGGCACCGCCACCGAGTCCGCTCGCGGTGACCGCGCCGCAGGATCCGGGCCAGCGCACTGCGCGTCCCGACGCCTTGCTGCGGCGGGAACGCATTCCCATCCCGATCGCGTTCCTGCGCCTGACGCTATAGCGGCATCGCGCTCAACGCTGGCCTTGCGGGGCCGCCGCACCGAGCGTCGCACGCGACCACGCCGAGCTTAGCGGGCCCACAGTGGCTGTCGTGCCGGTGTGGCGAACCCCACCCCGTCTTGTCGATCCTGAAGGAGAACTGCCATGGAAAAATTTGCCCTGCCAGGCGCACGCCCGGTCTATTCATCACGCCCCGACCTGCGCGCGGAGCGCGCTCCCTTGGGCCACCTGCGGCGCCGCGACTGGCTGGCGCTGGCCCTGCTCTCGGCGACACCGCTGGTGCGTGCCGCAGCGAAAACCACGGTCGACGTCTGGAAGTCACCGACCTGCGGCTGCTGCGGCGACTGGATGAAACTTATGGAAGCGGCCGGTTTCCAGATGAAGGTTCACGACACCGGCAACGTGGCCATCCGCAAGGGCCTGCGCATGGCCGACAAGTACGGGTCGTGCCACACCGCGCTGGTCGATGGCTACGCCATCGAGGGCCACGTGCCGGTGCGCGAGGTGAAGCGCCTGCTGCGCGAACGTCCCAAGGCCGTCGGTCTGGCGGTCCCGGGTATGCCGGTCGGCTCCGCCGGCATGGACGGGCCGGCCTATGCCGGGCGACGCGACCCGTACGATGTGCTGCTCGTGCAGCGCGACGGGACCAGCACCGTCTTTCAGGCTTACCGTTGACGCCCAGGCCTTGCGCCAGCAGCGCCTGAACGCGATGCTGGCTTCGGGACGCGCCCGACACGCGACCCAATCGGGCGCAAACCCGCTAACGCACGACCTGCAGTTCGGTGACCGTGTACTTGCCGGCGTCGTTGACGACCCGGAAACGCACCTTGTCGCCGGCCTTCACGCTGTCGAGCATCGCCTTGTCGCGCACGCTGAATACCATCGTCATCGGCGGCATGTCCAGGCTCTTGATCTCGCCATGCTTCAGCGTCACCTTGGCCGCGTCCTTGTCGACCTTGCGCACTTCCGCATCGGCAAGGTCGGCGGCGGCGGTGGTCGCCGTCGTGGTGGCAGCCGGGTGATGGGCCGCGTGATCGTCGGCCGCCTGCTGCGCGATCGCAGGTGCGATCAAGGTCATGCAGAACAGCAGGGTCGATAGCGTGAATTTCATGTGCATCCTTTGTCAAAATTAGAGATCAGCCACGGAAAGTGAGGACGGCCAAGGGCCCGCCGGCGCGTAGCGGGCGCTCGCCCAGCGGCCGGCAGCCAGCTCCGGCCGGGTGTCGCGTCGCTGTCATGCCGCCGGTGCGACAAGGATCCTGCCCACCATGCCGGCCTGGAAGTGGCCGGCGATCAGGCAGGCAAATTCGAACTCGCCCGGTCGGTTGAACATCCAGACGATCTCGGCTCGCTGGCCCGGCGGCACGTGAGCCATGTAGGGCTCGTCGTGTTCCATGTTCGGGAACCTGACCATCAGCGCGGCGTGTTCCTCGAGTTCCTTGCTGGTGCCGATCACGAACTCGTGCATGACCTTGCCCGCGTTGTGGTTGACGAATCGCACCGTCGCGCCGAGGGGTACCTCGATGCGATCGGGAACGAACCGCATCGTGTCGAGCATCTGGACCTCGATCGTGCGCGTCACCGCCCTGAGGTCGCCGGCAATGCCCCAGTCCTTCTGTTCCTTCTTGACCGGAGCGGCCTTTCCCGGGTGATCCTTGTCGCCGTGCGCGCGGACCGTGGGCAGGGCGCCGAACACCGCCGCCGACGCGGCCAGGATCAGGGATCGCTTGCTGAACTGCATGAATTTCCTTTCGGGTTGGAGGGGGAGTGCGGCCGGGATCAGTGGCTGCCGTGAGGGCCACCTGGTTTGCGCACTTTCACTTCGACGTCCTCGGCCGGGCGCGCCAGCGCTGGCATCGATCCCTGGCCCTCGGCCTTGAAACGCGCCGGGTCCGGCAGCGCACCGGCCCACTCGCAGGCCACCGTGCCGGGCGGGTGCCGGTACCAGCCGGGGTCGCCGTAGTCGCCCGGCTTCTGGTCCTTGCGCACCTTCAGCACCGAGAACATGCCACCCATGCCGACGGCGCCGAAAGGCCCCTGCCCGGCCATCATCGCTGCCGTGTTGTCGGGCAGCGGCATCTCCATCTCGGTCATGTCCTTCATGCCGCGCTCGCCCATCACCATGTAGTCGGGGATCAGCTGCGTGATCTGGCGCACGACGCGGCGGTGGTCGACGCCGATCATGGTCGGCACGCCGTGCCCCATCGCGTTCATCGTGTGGTGGCTCTTGTGGCAGTGAAAGGCCCAGTCGCCCTCCTCGTCGGCCAGGAAGTCGATCTGCCGCATCTGGCCCACGGCGACGTCGGTCGTCACCTCGTGCTGGCGGGCGCTCTTCGGCGTCGGCCCGCCATCGGTGCCGGTGACGAGAAATTCGTGGCCGTGCAGGTGGATCGGGTGGTTGGTCATGGTGAGGTTGCCGATGCGGATGCGCACCTTGTCGTTCTTCCTCACCACCAGCGGGTCGATGCCCGGGAAGATGCGGCTGTTCCAGCTCCACAGGTTGAAGTCGAGCATGGTCATGATCTTGGGCGTGTAGCTGCCGGGGTCGATGTCGTAGGCGTTGAGCAGGAACACGAAGTCGCGATCGACCTCGTCGATGAGCGGGTGCGACGCCTTCGGATGCGTGATCCAGAAACCCATCATGCCCATCGCCATCTGCACCATCTCGTCGGCATGCGGGTGGTACATGAAGGTGCCGGGCCGCCGCGCCACGAACTCGTAGACGTAGGTCTTGCCCGGCGGGATGCCGGGTTGGGTGAGGCCCGTGACGCCGTCCATGCCGTTGGGCAGGCGCTGGCCGTGCCAGTGGATGCTGGTCAGCTCGCCGAGCTTGTTGGTGACGAAGATGCGTACGCGGTCGCCTTCGACGACCTCGATCGTCGGCCCCGGGCTCTGGCCGTTGTAGCCCCACAGGTGGGCCTTGAAGCCGGGTGTCATTTCGCGCACCACGGGCTCGGCGACGAGGTGGAACTCCTTGACGCCGTTGTTCATGCGCCAGGGCAGCGTCCAGCCGTTGAGCGTGACGACCGGGTTGTAGGGGCGGCCGGAGTTGGGCACCAGCGGCGGCATCGTGTCGGGCCGGGTCTGGATCACCGGCTCGGGCAAGGCGGCCAGCGCCACCTTGCTCACGGCGGCGGCCGATGCCGCCGTGGTGATGGCGCCGGCGCGGCCCAGGAAACGTCTGCGGTTCAGCATGCGCGTGTCTTTCGTGGTCAGTGGCCGGCGCCGCCGGTGTCGGCAGGCATCGCCGTGCCGGTGCCGGCAGCCGGGGCGCCCAGGCCGGGCTTGCCGACGAGCGCCATGTCGAGGTCGGCCTTGGCGATCCAGAAGTCGCGCAAGGCGCCTATGGCACCGTTGACGCTGGCGATCTGCACCCGCGCGTTGGCCAGCAGTTCGAAGACGCCGATCAGCATGCCGTTGTAGCGCAGCAGGTTCTCTTCGGCGATCAGCTTGCGCAGCGGCACGATCTCGTCACGGTAGTGGCGCGCGACGTCCCAGGCCGAGCGGTAGTTGCCGTAGGCCTCGCGCACCTCGGAGCGGGCGTTGATGGCCGTGTCGGCTGCTTGATGCAGGGCCTGCACGTACACGGCTTCGGCCTTGGCCACGCGTGCCCCGCCCCAGTCGAACAGCGGCAGCTCGATGCCGATCTCCCAGCCGCGCTGGGTCGGCGCCTCGTTGGACGAATTGCGCACCAGTCCCAGTTCGAGCACGTTGACGAATCGCGTCGTGCGCGTCAGGCCGAGGTTCTTCGCCGTCTGCTCGGCGGCCGCCCTGGCGCCCTGCACGTCGAGCCGCTGCGCCAGCGCCACACGCTCGATGTCGGGCGCGTCCAGCGGCGCAGCGGGCAGGTCGGGCAGGCGCTCGGGCAGCGTGAACCGTGCCTGCGCGCCCCACAGCCCCAGCAGCCGCGTCAGGCGCTCCCGGCTGGCGCGTTGCGCCTGCTGCGCCTGCGCGAGCTGGAGCGCGGCGTCGGCGTAGAAGCCTTGCTCGCGCGCGTGCTGCAGCTTGTTGAAATTGCCCACCGCCGCCATGCGGCGTGCCAGTTCGGCGCCGGCTTCGGCCGCCTGCATCACCTGCCGCGTGTAAGACACCGTCTCGTCGGCGGCGACGGCCTGGATCCAGGCCTTGCGCGTGTCGGCAGCCAGCGCCAGCACGCGCATCGCCACGGCGGAGCGGGTCTGCTCGAAGCGCCTTTGCTCCACCTGCCGGATGAGCGGCATGGCCAGCAGCCGCGCCAGGTTGAAGTGCAGGCCGCGCTCGATCTCGATCTCGTCGCCCCGGGTCGTGCGGCCGAAGCTGAAGCCTGGGTTGGGCAGGCGGCCGGCCTGCACGACGTCGGCCCCGCTGATGCCGAGATCCTGGAACGTCGCCTGCAGGCCGCGGTTGTTCAGCAGCGCGAGCTGCACCGCGTCGTCGGCCGACAGAGGCTGCGCCAGCAGCGCGGCGACGCGGCCGTCGATGGTGGCCTGGTCCTCGTCGGATCGCGCCAGCACGAGGTCCTTGCCGAGCTTGTCGCGCGCCGTTTGATGGACGTTGTCGAAACCGGTGTCGGGAGCGAACGACGCACAAGCGCCCAGCATCCCGGCCGCGGCCAGGACGGCAACCCGCCCCGCCCATCGGCTGCGACTGCTGCGCTGTGTCAGGGTCGGGTTCATTTGCCGGCCCTCATTTCGGCTCAGGGTCACGATGGCCGCCGTGGCCGGAGGGCATGGCCGGCATCGGCGCAGCCGGCTTG
>JACZKT010000108.1 GCA_014859905.1 Rubrivivax sp. | reverse complement strand
CTCTCCCGCTTGCGGGTTGGGGTGAGGGTGTCGGTGGCCAGCGACCATTCGTTGGGCTGAAGTTCGTTGCTAATCAGGTTCTTTCATGGCCGTGCGGACAGCCTGCGGGTTCGCTGCGTCGAGCCGATGGCGAGACCGATGCGATGTTGGCGCCCTTTCGCGGCCAGCGATCGAGAGGGTGTTGACCGGGGATCCGCCGTTGCTGTGGCGGCGATGCGACGCAGCTACCATCGCCTTGCTGTCGGCCATCAGCATCTCCGCCCTGGCGATGTTGGCGCGGGCAACGCTGTTGGTTGGCGTACCGCTGGTGGTGGCGGCGCGCCTGCTCTGGAGATACCGGACACGGGGACGGGTCGATCGTGCCATGGAGATTGCGAAGTGCCGGGCCCGCGGACGGCCGCTGCTGCATCGGGTGAAGTAGCGATGCGAGGCCGGGTGCCGCAGCATGGGCAGTACCGATCTGCGCGCAATGTCTCACGGGACATTTCGTCGATAGATTGGCGCCGATGGTGGGGGGTCCGATGCATTCCGCTGTGGAGGCCCGATCGAGCATGGCTCCGGAAGCTGTCAGCTTCGGCGGACGCAGCGCCTGACTTCGCGCAGTGCGAAAAAACTTCGCCCACCGCGAAATCGTGTGCTACACTGAAACCTGGTTGGTGTTGAAGACAAAGCCAGCGTAGTACCTGGACCCGCTGTTTGGGGTCTGCGGAGAGGCAACTCTCCAACCATTGCCCCGGTCACGCGTACCGGGGCGCCCCGGCCGCCGCCTGGTGCGGCAGCCGGGAGACGGATAGGCAGGGGAAAAGTCGTCCCTCTTCGCTTTCGTTGCGTACTGGTCCCGAAGCAATTGTGCTGAGGGGCAACGAAAGGCTAAACATGGTCAAACGGACCTTACCCAACCAGGGACGACAGTCAGGCGAGAAGTTTTGGCGGCATGAATGGGGCAAGCTCAAGCGCGCCTTGAAAAGTCCCAAGACGATATCGCTGCTGATGGGATGGACGCGCTTCGCGGTTGCGATTGCGCGGCTGTTCGATCGGTGGTGATTGGTGACGACTGACACCCCTGCCTAGTCCTTGTTCTTCTGGAGGTGATCACATGTTGCACAAAGCTCTACGCCACCTTCGCCGCTACCACCAGATGACGCAGGAAGACTTAGCGAAGCGTCTGGACATTTCCAACAACTACCTCTCCGAGATTGAGTCGGGCAAGAGAGCGCACGCGATCACCGTCGATCTTCTGGATCGGTACGCGGCGGTGTTCGGGGTTCCGGTTTCGAGCCTGATGCTGTTTTCCGAACAGTTGGATTCGACTCGGCGTAGTGAGAAGGTCCGCGTTGCCATTGCGGCGAAGGTGTTGAAGGTCCTCGACTGGGTAGACGCCGATGAAAAGTCTCCAGCATAGGGTCGACAAGGCCGCCGGGCGAAAGCGCCTGCGCAAGAACAAGTCAGCGCGGTACCCTATCGAGCAGTCTCCGTTTTGGGGCTTGGCCAGCATCCACACGCTAGCGTCCTTGCTCGGCGTTCCTGTGAAGGACCTCGAAGCGGTCTGCTTGTCGCCGGCCTACAACCGGTTCGACGAACCGCCCAAGCCAGGCGCGAAGCCCGGCAAAGAGCCGCGCCACATCCAAGAGCCGGTTGATGCGACGCTGCGGATCCACTATCGGATCGTTAAGCATCTGGACAGCATTCAGCGGCCGGACTTTCTGCACTCGGCGACCAAGCAGCGCTCGCACGTCACGAACGCTCGCGCCCACGTCGACGCCGGCGGCGCGGTCGTCGCGATGGACATCCGCAAGTTCTACGAGAGCACCACGTACCACCACGTCAAAGCCTTCTTTCATAGGGATTTGGGATGTGCCCTGGACGTGGCGCGGCTGCTGGCCACGGTGTGTACTGCGGACGGCCACCTGCCGACAGGTAGCTGCATCAGCCCGCTACTCTCCTACTTCGCGCATCGAAAGATGTTCGCCGCCGTCGAGGCGCTGTGCGTCGAAAAGCAGGTAACGATGACGCTCTACGTCGACGACCTGACGTTGTCCGGCGCGCATGCGACAAAGACGATGCTCTACCAGGTCAAAGCACTGATCAAGCAGCAAGGCCTGCGGACGCAGCCGACCAAGGATGCGGTGGTCCGGCCTGGAAAGGCGGCAATCATTACCGGCGCTGTTCGTGATGGCCAACAAATTCGATTGCGGAACAAACACCACAACTCGATCGTCACGCTGCAAGATCGCATAGCGAGCGGCGACGATGTGTCGTTCAATCAGCTGCGCGGCCGCGTGGCCGCAGCGCAATCTGTCGAGCCGGTTGCGGCGGCTCGCCTTGTAGCGCGGTTGGATCGGATACTGAGCAATGACAAGGCCGCTTGACTCCACGGCGTGAACTCCATCGTCGGCGCGGTCAGGGACACTCTGTAGCCGGGACCATCACCAGCATCACCGATGGCCAGCGGGCACAACACGCAACCCACACCCAATGCTCGACGACATCAAGAAGACGCTCTGGGCCACCGCCGACAAGCTGCGCGCCAACATGGACGCTGCCGAGTACAAGCACCTCGTGCTCGGCCTCATCTTCGTCAAGTACATCTCCGACACCTTCCACGCCAAGCGCGCCGAGCTGACCCGCCGCTTTGCCGATCCGGCCGATGAATACTTCCTGCCCGACAGCACGCCCGATCTGCTGGCCGGCGAGCTGGAAGACCGCGACTACTACCGCGAGGTCAATGTCTTCTGGGTGCCCGAGGCCGCGCGCTGGGAATCGCTGCGCGCCGCCGCCAAGCAGCCCGACATCGGCAAGCGCATCGACGACGCGCTGTCGCTGATCGAGGCAGAGAACCCCAAGCTCAAGGGCATCCTCGACAAGCGCTTCGCTCGGGCCCAACTTCCCGACGGCAAGCTCGGCGAGTTGGTCGACCTGGTGTCCACCATCGGCTTCGGCGCGACGGCCAGCGAGGCGCGCGACGTGTTGGGTCAGGTGTACGAATACTTCCTCGGCATGTTCGCCAGCGCCGAGGGCAAACGCGGCGGCCAGTTCTACACGCCGCGCAGCATCGTCAAGACGCTGGTGGCCGTGCTGGCGCCGCACCACGGCAAGGTGTACGACCCGTGCTGCGGAAGTGGCGGCATGTTCGTGCAGAGCGAGGAATTCATCGAAGCGCACGGCGGCAAGATCGGCGACGTGGCCATCTTCGGCCAGGAGGCCAACCCGACCACATGGCGCCTGGCGGCGATGAACCTGGCCATCCGCGGCATCGACTTCAACCTGGGCCGTGAGCCCGCTGACACCTTCACGCGCGACCAGTTCCCCGACCTCCGCGCCGACTTCATCCTGGCCAACCCGCCGTTTAACATCAGCGACTGGTGGCACGCCAGCCTGACCGGCGACGCGCGCTGGCACTACGGCGACCCGCCACAAGGCAACGCCAACTACGCCTGGCTGCAGCACATGCTGCACCACCTGAAGCCCGGCGGCCGCGCCGGCATCGTGCTGGCCAACGGCAGCATGAGTTCTAGCCAGAACAACGAAGGCCAGATCCGCGCCGCGATGGTCGATGCCGACGTGGTGGAAGTGATGATCGCGCTGCCGGGGCAGTTGTTCTTCAACACCCAGATTCCGGCCTGCCTGTGGTTCCTGGCCAAGGGCAAGCGCGCGCGGGCGGGCGAGGTGCTGTTCATCGACGTGCGCAAGTTGGCGGTGATGATCAGCCGGGTGCAGTGTGAGCTGACGGATGACGTGATCGGCCGCATCGCAGGGACCGTGGCCGCGTGGCGGGGCGATGCCGGCGCGGCCGAGTACGCCGATATGGCGGGCTACTGCCGCAGCGTGAAGCTGGCCGAGATTGCGGAGCACGGGCATGTGCTGACGCCGGGACGCTATGTGGGTGTCGAGGCGGTAGCGGATGACGGCGAGAACTTCGCGGCCAAGATGCAGGCGCTGACCGAGAAGCTGGGTGAGCAGATGGCGAAGGGGGCAGAGCTTGACGTCCTGATCCGGCAGAAGCTCGGAGGGCTGGGGTATGAGTTTTGATCTCCCCCCGCTGCCTGATGGCTGGGCGTTCACGCCGCTTGAGAGCTGCGCGGTCCCCGGATCGATCAGCTACGGCGTAGTGCAACCTGGCTCACCGGTCGTCCAGGGTGTTCCGATCATTCGGGTCAACAACTTCAGGGACATGCGCCTCGATCTATCCGATGTAGTGCGAATCGCGCCCGAAGTCGAAGCGAAGTACGGGCGAACGCGCTTGAGCGGCGGCGAAGTTCTGCTGACTTTGGTCGGGTCAGTTGGTCAGGTCGCAGAGGTTCCGAGGACCTGCGCGGGATTCAACGTTGCTCGCGCAGTCGGAGTCGTAAAGCCAGCCAATGGCATCGACGCCAAGTGGATTGCCATCTGCCTTCGGTCTCCGCTCTCGCAGCACCTACTGGGGTCGCGTGCGAACACGACGGTTCAGACAACGATCAATCTCAAGGACGTGCGGGCATTGCCGATTCCGATTCCGCCGCCGGCCGAGAGGTTGCAGATCGCAGACTTCATCTCCGCGCTTGACGACCGCATCGCCCTCCTGCGCGAAACCAACGCCACCCTCGAAGCCATCGCGCAGGCGCTGTTCAAGTCGTGGTTCGTCGACTTCGATCCCGTTCGCGCCAAGCAGCAAGGCCTGGCGCCGGCCGGCATGGACGATGCCACGGCTGCCATGTTTCCGGACAGTTTCGAGGACTCCCAGCGCGGTTCGATACCGGCGGGATGGTCTGTGAAGCCAATCTACGAATTCGCCTACGTGATCTACGGCGCCCCGTTCGCATCGAGCAAGTTCAATGGCGAAGGCATTGGCCGCCCGCTCATTCGCATCCGCGACCTGCGAGATGAAGCACCCGGCGTATGCACGCCTGAGGTTCACATCAAGGGCTATGTCGTGCGGGCTGGTGACATCGTTGTGGGCATGGACGGCGAATTTCGCGCCTATCTCTGGGGAGGCGAAGAAGCATGGCTGAACCAGCGGGTCTGCGTCTTCGCTCCGAAGCAAGGAGTCCCAGCGGCATTTGTCCGATCGACCATCGAACCGCTGCTCGCGCATGTGGAGGCGACGGAGACTGCCACCACGGTGATTCATCTCGGCAAAAACGACATTGATCGGTTCCGCGCCCTTGTGCCACATCCTGAGGTGCTGTTGGCTTTCTCTAGCGTCGTTGACCCCGTGTATGCGCGGATCGTTTCGAACAAGCAAACCGCAAGGACACTCACCACGCTACGCGACACCCTGCTTCCTCGCCTAATCTCTGGCCAACTGCGCCTGCCCGAAGATCTCGCCGAGATGGAGGAGGCTGCCTGATGTCCGTGCCCGACACCGCCGAGGTCAGCCGCCTGCTGGATCAACTGGATCGCCGCGTCGCCGATGACCTGGAAAGCGAGTTCCTCGACTTCAAGCCCTGGCAGGGGCCGAAGGACGACCTGAAGCTGGCCTGCGAGTACGCGGCCTGCTTTGCCAACGCTGGCGGCGGCGTCGTGGTGTTCGGTGTGGCGGACAGGGTTCGCGGCCGTGCCCAGGCAATCCATGGCGTGCGCGGCTACGACCTGGACGTATTCCGCCGCGGCATCTTCGACGGCACGCGGCCGGGCGTGGCAGCCGAGGTGTTCGAGATCGACGTGCCCGAGGGCACGGGCAAGTTGCTCGTGGTGCGCGTCCATGAAGGCGACAGCAAGCCTTATGGCACGGCGGCGGGCCTCTTCAAGCAGCGTGTGGGCAAGAACTGCATGCCGCTGGACCCGGTGACCTTTCAACGTGCCCAGGTGCGCAGCGCCGCCGTGGACTGGAGCGGCGCGCCGGCCAACGGCCTGGCCTTGCAGGACCTGGACCCCTTGCAGATCGAGCGGGCGCGGCAGGTGCTGCGCAGCAAGGCGCCTGCGTCGGGTCTGCTGGAATTGCCTGATCCGGCCTTCCTCAGCGGCCTGGAGGCCATGCGCGACGGCCAGGTGACGCACGCCGGCATGCTGCTATTCGCGCGCCGCGAGGTACTGGCGCAGCGCTGCCCGCAAGCCCAGTTCCACTACGTGCTGCACGACGGTGAGACCAGCGTGGCGCGTAACGACATCGACCGGTTGCCGCTGCTGGAGGCGGTGGAGCGCATGGAGCAGATCTTCACCGGGCCGCTGAACCCGGAGAAGGAGATCGAGCTTGGCCTATTCAAGCTGCGCATTCCGCAGTTCCCGGTGGAAGGGGTGCGCGAAGCGGTGTTGAACGCGCTGACGCACCGCGACTACCTGAACCCCGGTGAGATCCTGGTGCGCCATTCGACCAAGGAGCTGGTGGTCACCAGCCCGGGTGGCTTCGTCGCCGGCATCACGCCCGAGAACATCCTGCGGCACGAGGCGGTGCCGCGCAACCGCACGCTGGCCAATGCCTTGGTGAAGCTGCGGCTGGTGGAGTCGTCGGGCATCGGCCGGCGGCGCATCTTTCGGTCAGCGCTGGTGTTCGGCAAGCGCCGGCCCGAGTACGCGACCGATGGCCACTCGGTGACGCTGCGCATGTTCAACCGCGAGGCGCACGACGCGCTGGCCAAGTTGATCGCGCAGCTGGATGCGCAGGGCGCCGAGGTGGCGCTGGACCAGTTGCTGGTGCTCGATGCGCTGCTGGGGCAGGACTTCATCGATGCCGGGCAGGCAGCGAACGTGCTGCAACTGTCCAAGGACGAGTCTCGCCGCATTCTGGAGGCCATGTGCCTGCCACCCGTGGGCCTGCTGGAACGCAAGGGGCATACCGCAGCCGCGACCTTTCACCTGGCCAAGGGCGTGGCCAAGGAACTCAAGGGCAAGGCTGCCTACACCCGAACCCGGGGGCTGAACCCGATTCGGTATGCCGAGATGGTGCGCGAGTACCTGCGTGACCATCAACGCATCGAGAATGCCGAGCTGCGCGAATTGCTGGGGCTGGGCAACTCGCCTTCGGCGCAGGTGGAGGCGTCGCGTTACCTGAAGAAGTGGAGCCAGCCTGACGGGTTTCTGGACCGGCAGCGGGTTGGCAGCACCCATGTCTACACCCTTCGGCCGAAGGCATAGCATGGGCTTAGCAGTCGCCGGAACAGGGCGGACGTTGGAAAAATGTCCAGAAAAATCAATGACTTGCGGCTTAGCTTGTTAAGCACCTGCTAAGCGCCGGAGGCCCCAGCAGCATGACCGAAGACCAG
Organism: Rubrivivax sp.; assembly: GCA_014859905.1. Taxonomy (GTDB): domain Bacteria; phylum Pseudomonadota; class Gammaproteobacteria; order Burkholderiales; family Burkholderiaceae_C; genus Rubrivivax. The sequence continues at coordinate 6,448 of JACZKT010000108.1, read as the reverse complement.
CTCGAACAGGAGGCCTTGGGCTGGTTGGCCGACGTGGGCTACCAGCACCGGTATGGCCCTGAGCTGGCGCCTGATGGCAGCACCCCCGAGCGCAGCGACTACCGCCAGGTGCTGCTGATGGAGCGCTTGCGGCAGGCCGTTGCGGCGCTGAACCCCAACGTGCCGCAGGCGGCGCGCGACGATGCCGTCAAACAAGTGGTCGACCTCGGCACGCCGGTACTGCTGGCGGCGAACCGGCAGTTCCATCGGCTGCTGGTCATCGGCGTGCCGGTGCAGTACCAGCGCGACGGCGAAACGCGGGGCGATTTCGTCAAGCTCGTCGATTGGGCCGCGCCGGCGCGCAACGAGTGGCTGGCGGTCAACCAGTTCTCCATCACCGGGCCGCACCACACGCGCCGGCCCGACATCGTTCTGTTCGTCAACGGCCTGCCGCTGGTGTTGATCGAGCTGAAGAACCCGGCCGACGCAAACGCCGATGTGTGGAAGGCCTTCCACCAGATCCAGACCTACAAGGAACAGATCGCCGACGCCTTCCAGTACAACGAGGTGCTTGTAATCTCCGACGGCACTGATGCGCTGCTGGGCTCGCTGTCGGCCGACAGCGAGCGCTTCATGGCCTGGCGCACGATCGACGGCGTCACGCTCGATCCGCTGGGGCCATTCAACGAACTGCAGACACTGGTACGCGGTGTGCTGGCGCCGGCCTTCCTGCTGGACTACCTGCGTTTCTTCGTGCTGTTCGAGGACGACGGTGGCCTGGTCAAGAAGATCGCCGGCTACCACCAGTTCCACGCCGTGCGCGCGGCCATCACCCAGGTGATCGCGGCATCGCGCCCCGACGGCCTGCCCAGCTTGCGCGGCAAGGGTGGCGTGGTGTGGCACACGCAGGGCAGCGGCAAGAGCATCACGATGACGTGCTTCGCGGCGCGGGTGATGCAAGAGCCGGCGATGGAGAACCCGACCATCGTCGTGATCACCGACCGCAACGACTTGGACGGCCAGTTGTTCGGCGTGTTTTCACTGGCGCAAGACCTGTTGCGCGAGCGGCCGGTGCAGGCCGGCACTCGGCAGGAACTGCGCGCGCTGCTAGGCAACCGCCCTTCCGGCGGCATCGTGTTCGCCACGATCCAGAAGTTCATGCCGGGCGAGGACGAAGATGCGTTTCCGCTGCTTTCGGACCGCCACAACATCGTGGTCATCGCCGACGAGGCGCACCGCACGCAGTACGGCTTCGAGGCCAAGCTGAAGACGTTGAAGCAACGACCTTCTACGACGGTGCTGACAACCGGCGCCGGTGAACCTTCTCCGCACAAGGTCGAATTCGCGCCCACCGTCGACCGCTACCAGGTCGGCTACGCCCAGCACCTGCGCGATGCGCTGCCCCACGCGACGTTCGTGGCCTTCACCGGCACGCCGGTGTCGGGCGAGGACCGCGATACGCGCGCCGTGTTCGGCGACTACATCAGCGTCTACGACATGCAGCAGGCCAAGGAGGATGGCGCCACCGTGGCCATCTACTACGAGAGCCGGCTGGCCAAGCTGGGGCTGAAGGCCGACGAGCTGGCCACCATCGACGATGAGGTGGACGAGCTGGCCGAGGACGAGGAAGAGAGCCAGCAGGCCAAGCTCAAGAGCCGCTGGGCGGCGCTGGAGAAGGTGGTCGGCGCCGAGCCCCGCATCGCCAGCGTGGCGGCGGACCTTGTTGGGCACTTCGAGGAACGCAACAAGGCGCAGACCGGCAAGGCTATGGTGGTCGGCATGAGCCGCGACATTTGCGTCCACCTCTACAACGAGATCATCAAACTGCGGCCTGACTGGCACAGCGCCGACCCCGAGCAAGGCGCGATCAAGATCGTGATGACCGGCTCGGCCAGCGACAAGGCGCTGCTGCGCCCGCACATCTACAGCGCGCAGGTGAAGAAGCGTCTGGAAAAGCGCTTCAAGAACCCGGGCGACCCGCTGCGCATGGTGATCGTGCGAGACATGTGGCTGACCGGCTTCGATGCGCCGTGCGTGCACACGCTCTACATCGACAAGCCGATGAAGGGCCACAACCTGATGCAGGCCATCGCCCGCGTGAACCGCGTGTTCAAGGACAAGCAGGGCGGCCTGGTGGTGGACTACATCGGCATCGCCAACGAGCTGAAGTCGGCGCTGAAGGAGTACACCGCGAGCAAGGGCCGCGGGCGACCCACGGTAGATGCGCACGAGGCGTACAGCGTGCTCGCCGAGAAGCTCGACGCGCTGCGCGGCATGCTTGCCGGCACGAACGGCCATGGCTTCGACTACAGCGGGTTCCTCACAGGCGGCCACAAGACGCTGGCTGGCGCCGCCAACTTCATTCTGGCCATCAAGGACGGCAAGAAGCGGTTCGCCGATCTCGCGCTGGCGATGAGCAAGGCGTTCACTTTGTGCTGCACGCTCGACGAGGCCAAGGCGGTGCGCGAGGAGGTCGCCTTCTTCCAGGCCGTGAAGGTAATCCTGACCAAGCGCGAGATCAGCCAGCAGAAGAAGACCGACGAGGCACGTGAACTGGCCATCCGCCAGATCATCAGCTCGGCCGTGGTGTCGGAAGAGGTGGTCGACATCTTCGACGCCGTGGGCCTGGATAAACCGAACATCGGCATCCTCGACGACGCGTTCCTGGCCGAGGTGCGCAACCTGCCCGAGCGCAACTTGGCGGTAGAGTTGCTGGAGCGGCTGCTCGAAGGCGAGATCAAGTCACGCTTCGCTGGCAACGTGGTCCAGAACAAGAAGTTCTCGGACATGCTGACCGATGTGGTGCAGCGCTACCAGAACCGGTCCATCGAAGCCGCGCAGGTGATGGAAGAGCTGGTGCAGATGGCCAAGAAGTTCCGCGAGGCCGCGGCGCGCGGTGAGCAGCTCGGCCTGACCGAAGACGAGGTGCGCTTCTACGACGCGCTGGTCAACAACGAATCCGCGGTGCGCGAGCTGGCCGACGAAACCCTGAAGAAGATCGCCCACGAGCTGGCCGAGAACCTGCGAAAGAACCTCACCGTCGACTGGTCGGCGCGCGAGAGCGTTCAGGCCAAGCTGCGGCTGATGGTCAAGCGCATCCTGCGCAAGTACAAGTACCCGCCGGATCAGCAGGATGCGGCGGTTGAGCTGGTGTTGCAGCAGGCGAAGGCGTTCGGCGAGGCTTGGGCGTAGTCGTGCTGTCAGGAGGTTTAGAGAGGTGCCCCTGCGTCGCTCTCTTTGAGCTTGCCGGACAAGCGCAGCGTGCCTGCCCCCTCGATTTGCCTGTGCTCATTCTTGCGCCAAAGGGATAGCTTCTTGCTTGATGAAGTCGTCGCCATCCGCTTTGACCGCGCCATGAAGAGCGGACGTACGGCGCCGCTGCTCATTGCCTGCGAGCTCGGCGATGGCTAGGTGGTGGAGGTCGTTGCCAAGTTCGCAGGTGGCAAGCAACTCGGACCGTTGGGCCTCATGCGCGAGGGCCTCTGCGCGATGCTTGCCAATGACCTCGGGCTTCCTGTACCGGAGTGCTTCGTCGTCCGCATCGAACCAAACTTCATCGACTCAATCGTTCCGAGTGCACCCGCCATCGCAGCTGCGTTGCGCAGCACCGTGCCGCTTGGCTTCGGGTCAGCGAGACTCCCCCCAGGCTTCTCGGCCTGGATGCCGGAACGGCGGATCCCGAAGGCAATGCGCCCGAGCGCGGCGGAGATCTTTGCCTTTGACCTCCTCGTCCAGAACTCTGACCGTCGACCCGACAACCCGAACATGCAATCGCGAGGCGATGAGTTTGCGATCTTCGACCACGAACTGGCTCTGATGATCGAAGGTGTGTTGTTCTGGAAGCCTCCCTGGGAGCCTGGATCGCTCGAGGCTGCAGCCGCGCCCGACAAACACTTGCTGAGGCGGGAACTCAAGGGCAGCGAGCCTGACCTCACGCGCCTTGTGGGGGCTTGGGAGGTTATCAACGACCAGAGGCTGGCGGAGTATCGTGCGGCATTGCCGCCTGAGTGGGCGACACCCGCCGAATCGGCCGATGCGGCCATTGCCTTTCTGCGGAACCTGCGGGACCATGTCCGCCCAGCCGTGCAGGAAGTTCTGAGGGTACTGAAATGAACTCGAAGACCCCTTACACGTACACCGTTCTGCGCTATGTCCACGACATCGCCACAGGTGAATTTCTCAATGTGGGTGTAGCGCTCTTTGCACCGGAGCGGCGCTTCGTCAACGCGATGTGCCGAACCAACTTCACCCGGCTCAAGGCGGTCTTCCCGTCGCTCGATGGCGACTCGTTTCGCGCGTCCATGCGCCACGTGATGGCGTGTTTCGAGCGCTTCGGCGAAGAGGCACGTGAACAGCTTGCCCTGCGCTCGCCCACCGGCACGGTGATGGACTATGCCCTCGCTGTCCTGGCGCGAGACGATAGCTCGCTGCAATGGTCGGAGGCAGGCTCCGGGGTTACGGCCGATCCCGAAGCCATGCTGGCTCAACTTTTCGAGCGCTTCGTCACCTCGCATGATCCAAAGGCGCCGACCCATCGCAAGGACGATGACGACGTGTGGCGGCACTTCAGCGGCGCGTTGCAGCAACGGCAAGTGCTGAAGCATTTCGATCGGAAGACGATCGGGGTCAAGGACGATGAGGTCGAGTTCAAGCACGCGTGGAAGAATGGCGAGTGGCACTGCCTGGCACCGGTCTCGTTCGACTTGGCCAACGCCGACTCGATCAGAGAGAAGGCACATCGTTGGCTCGGTCAGGTGACGAGTGTGGCGAACTCATCCGAACCGTTCAGGCTCTACTTCCTGGTCGCTGAACCAACGCAGAGTGAACTACGGCCAGCTTACGAGTCGGCGCTAAGCATTCTGCGGAAAGCGCCGGTGCAAAAGGAAGTGTTCGCCGAGTCGCAGGCGCCTGAGCTGTCCGAGCGATTCGCCGCCGAGGTTGCCGCGCACGAACGGCAGGGCGCGGCCGGCCATAGGTGAGGGCGACGCTGGCAAGCAGGCCCATAATAAGGGCCATGTCCGCGAGCTCTTCCATCTCAGCAGCGCTTCTCGGTTGGCGTTGGCGCAAGCCATCAGCCTGACCGACCTATTGCGCCCGCATGGGCGCCTCAGTCCCCACCCAGCACGTCGCGCCGGCACCGCCAGCGACAGGAATAGCGGGTATCAAAGCGGGTATGAAACTTGGGTGATGAACAAAACATCCAATGAAATCAATAGGATAGAGCGCACATGCTGCTGATGATAGACAACTACGACTCCTTCACCTTCAACCTCGTGCAGTACTTCGGCGAACTCGGGCAGGACGTGCGTGTGTTCCGCAACGACCAGATCACGCTCGAAGGCATCGCGGCGCTCGACCCCGACCAGCTCGTGCTGTCGCCGGGGCCCTGCACACCGGCCGAGGCCGGCATCTGCGTGCCGGCGGTGCGGCACTTCGCCGGCAAGTTGCCGATCCTGGGTGTCTGCCTGGGGCACCAGAGCATCGGCGCCGCGCTCGGCGGCCGGGTCGTGCGCGCACAGCGGTTGATGCACGGCAAGACGAGCGTGATCAGCACCGACGGCCGCGGCGTCTTCCACGGTCTGCCGCAGCACCTGACGGTGACCCGCTACCACTCGCTGGCCATCGAGCGCGCCTCGCTGCCACCCGAGCTGGAGGTCAGTGCCACCGCGGACGACGGCGAGATCATGGGCGTGCGCCACCGTGAACTGCCCATCGAGGGCGTGCAGTTCCACCCCGAATCGATCCTCAGCGAACGCGGCCACGCGATGCTGAAGAACTTCCTGGAGCGCACCCGATGACGCCGGCAATGACAGGCATGCAGCCCATCGACCTGCGCAGCGACACCGTCACGAAGCCGACCCCCGCGATGCGCGCGGCGATGGCCGCGGCCGAGGTGGGCGACGATGTCTACGGCGACGACCCCACCGTCAATGCACTGCAGGAGCGCATCGCCGGCATGCTCGGTTTCGAGGCGGCGCTGTTCGTGCCCACCGGCACGCAGAGCAACCTGTGCGCGCTGATGGCCCACTGCGAACGCGGCGACGAATACATCGTCGGCCAGATGGCGCACACCTACCGCTGGGAAGGCGGCGGTGCGGCGGTGCTGGGCAGCATCCAGCCGCAGCCGCTGGCGCAGCAGTCCGACGGCTCGATCCCGTTGGCCGACATCGAAGCCGCGATCAAGCCCGACGACGCGCACTACGCGCGCAGCCGGCTGCTGGCACTGGAAAACACCTGGGGCGGGCAGGTGCTGCCGCTGCCCTACATCGAAGCCGCCACGGCGCTGGCCAGGCGCCGCGGCCTGGCCGCGCACCTCGACGGCGCCCGCCTCTTCAACGCCGCCGTGGCCACCGCACGGGCCTCGGGCGGCGACCCGCGCGCCCATGCGCGCCAGATCGCCAGCCACTTCGACAGCGTCTCCGTCTGCTTCAGCAAGGGACTCGGCGCGCCGGTGGGCTCGGCGCTGTGC
>JACZKT010000107.1 GCA_014859905.1 Rubrivivax sp. | reverse complement strand
GACGGTGGCAGGTGGCGTCGGGTTCACATCCCGGCGCCGGTTTCCAGCGCCGCCAACTGCTCGGCGGCACGGGCGGCCTGCAGCGCCGCCACCACGTCGCCGAGGTCACCTTCCATGATCTGCCCCAGCTTGTACAAGGTGAGGTTGATGCGGTGGTCGGTGAGCCGGCCCTGCGGGAAGTTGTAGGTGCGGATGCGGTCGCTGCGGTCGCCGCTGCCGATCAGGCTCTTGCGCTGCGCCGCCTCCCTGGTGGCGCGCTCGGTCCGCTCCTTGTCGCGCAGCCGTGCCACCAGCACCGCCATCGCCTTGGCCTTGTTGCGGTGCTGCGAGCGGTCGTCCTGGCACTCGGCCACCAGCCCGGTGGGCAGGTGGGTGATGCGGATGGCGCTGTCGGTCTTGTTGACGTGCTGGCCGCCGGCGCCGCTGGCGCGGAAGGTGTCGATGCGCAACTCGGCGGGGTTGAGCTGAACCTCCTCGGTTTCGTCGGGTTCGGGCATCACGGCCACCGTGCAGGCGCTGGTGTGGATGCGCCCCTGGCTCTCGGTGGCCGGCACGCGCTGCACGCGGTGGCCGCCGGATTCGAAGCGCAGCTGCCTGTAGACCCGGTCGCCTTCGATGCGCAGCACCAGTTCCTTGTAGCCGCCGAGTTCGGCCGCGCTCTCGCTCATGACCTCGACGCGCCAGCCCCGGCGCTCGAAGAAACGCAGGTACATGCGCGCCAGGTCGCCGGCAAAGAGCGCCGATTCGTCGCCGCCGGTGCCGGCGCGGATCTCCAGGAAGGCGTTGCGCTCGTCGTCGGGGTCGCGCGGGACCAGCGCCGCCTGCAGTTCGGCCTGCAGGCGTTGCATGTCGGCGCCGGCGGCGGCGACCTCCTCGAGCGCCATGGCGGCCATCTCGGGGTCGCTCTCGGCGCCGGCCATCTCGCGCGCGGCGGCGAGGTCGCGTTCGCGCTGCTGCCAGCGGCGGAAACGGCCGACGATGTCCTGCGCTTCGGACTGCTCGCGCGAGAGCTGGCGCCAGCGCTTGACGTCGCCGGCGATCTGCGGGTCGGCCAGGGTCGCGTCGAGTTCGGCCAGGCGCAGGGCCAGGCGCTCGAACTGTTCACGCAGGGCAGGTGTCATGTCTGGGGGTCGAATCCACAGCGCCCGGACAGGGCGCCGGGCGGCTGTGAAGGGGCGCCGCTAACGGCCCTCGCCACCGGGCCGGCGCTGGCCCTGGCGCAGGAACAGGCGCGACACGGTGTCGGCCAGCTTGTCGCGCTCGGCGCCTTCGGCGGCGTGCAGTTCGGCCAGCGTGCCGTGCAGCATCTTGTGCGTCAGGCCCTGGGCCAGCGCTTCCAGCACGCGCTCGACCGGCTCGCCGCGCGCCAGCAGCTTGCGCGCACGCGCCAACTCGATGCTGCCCCAGTCGTCGGCCTGGCGGTTCAGGGCCTGGATCAGCGGCACCGCGGCGCGCTGGTCGAGCCAGTGCGCGAAGCTCAGCACACCGGCGTCGATGATCGCCTCGGCCTGCTCGACGGCGGCCTGGCGCTTTTCGCCTGCGGTCTGCACCAGGGCCGAGAGGTCGTCCACGGTGTACAGGTAGACGTCGGACAGGCGCGAGACCTCGGGCTCGATGTCGCGCGGCACCGCCAGGTCGACCATGAACATCGGGCGGTGCCGGCGCGCCTTCAGCGCACGCTCCACGGCGCCCAGGCCGATGATCGGCAGCGTGCTCGCGGTGCAGGAGATGACGGCGTCGAAGTCCTGCAGCCGCAACGGCAGGTCCGACAGGCGCAGGGATTCAGCGCCGAAGCGTGCCGCCAGCCGCTCGCCGCGTTCCAGCGTGCGGTTGGCCACCGCCATACCCTTGGGCGATCGCGCCGCGAAGTGCGTGGCCACGAGTTCGATCATCTCGCCGGCGCCGACGAAGAGCACGCGGATCTGGCCCAGGTCTTCGAACAGCTGCGCTGCCAGGCGCACCGCGGCGGCCGCCATGCTGATCGAATGGGCGCCGATCTCGGTCGAGGTGCGCACCTCCTTGGCCACCGCGAAGGAGCGCTGGAACAGCTGGTGCAGCGTGGTGCCCAGCGTGCCGGCTTCATCGGCCAGGCGCACGGCTTCCTTCATCTGGCCCAGGATCTGCGGCTCGCCCAGCACCATCGAGTCGAGCCCGGCGGCGACGCGAAAGGCGTGGCGTGCTGCGGCCCGGTTCTCCATGACGTAGCTGTGGGCCTGCAACTGGCCGCCGCTGATGCCGCCGCGTTCGGCCAGCCAGTCCAGCGCCGGCCGCACCAGCGCCTGTGCGCTGTCCTTGCCCGCGGCCACGTACAGTTCGGTGCGGTTGCAGGTCGAGACCAGCGCCGCTTCGGGGACGCTGCGCTGCAGCCGCTCGCGCAGGCCGTGCAATGCCGGCGCCATCTGCTCGGGCGCAAAGGCGAGCCGGCCACGCAGATCGAGCGGCGCCGTCGTGTGATTGAGCCCGAGGGCGAAGACACTCACGCCACAATTGTAGTTTTAGCGGGCTTGACAGCGCGACAGGCTTTGCCGGCAGCGGACCTGCCGGCGTCGAGCCGCAGCCCGTGCCCCGGAAATGCCGCTTCGACGATGGGACCGCTGGACGCCTTGTGGCACCTCACCAACCTGTTCGTCCCCGCGCTCGCGCTGGGGACCCTGGCGGCCGCCTTGGCCAAGCTGGCGTGGCGGCGTGACCTCGCCGGCGTGAGCTGGCGCCGGCAGGCCGGGCTGGTGCTGTTCGGGCGCGACGGCAAGATGGCCACCTAC
>JACZKT010000106.1 GCA_014859905.1 Rubrivivax sp. | reverse complement strand
GGCTGGCGCTCGGCGGCGGCGCGCTGCTCGGGCTGACGCTGTTCGGTGCCGGTTTCGGTGCCTGGATGGCCAGCATGGTCGGCGTTGGCCTGCCCAGCAGCCGGCTGCAGAAGTTCGAGTCCGCGATCGAAGCCGGCCAGTTGCTGATGATGATCGACGTGCCGCGGGCGCGCGTGCAGGAGATCGAGGCGCTCGTCACCCGTCATCACCCGGACGCCGAACTCGAGGGCATCGATCCGAACATCCCGATCTTTCCCTGACAGCGCCTTCTCTCCGTAGGGAAACGCGATGGACCGCCTGACTGCAGCAGAGATCCAGGCCCTGCATGAAGCCCTGGACGATGAATACCACGCCTGGGCCACCTACGACCAGGTGATCACCGATTTCGGCGAGGTGCGCCCGTTCGTGCCTGTCCGGGATGCGGAAACGCGGCACGCGCAAGCGCTTTCGGCGCTCTTCACCCGCTACGGCCTGCCCATACCGGCCAACACCTGGCGGGGAAGAGTCACCCGCTATGCCAGCCTGCAGGAAGCCTGCGAGGCCGCCGTCGCGGCCGAGGTGGCGAACGGCGAGATGTACGAACGGCTGCTCGCCGCCACGCAGCGGCCGGACATCGTGGCCGTGTTGCGCAAGCTGCAGCAAGCCTCGCAGCAGCGGCACCTGCCGGCATTCCAGCGCTGCGCGCAGCGCGGCGCCAGCAGCTGTGGTGCCGGGCGCCGTCGCCGCGCCAGAGGAGCGCTGCCGTGAGCGGCATCGCCGAGAAGGGCGGCGGCAGCTTTCACGGCCTCAAGCTGCTGCTGTGCGAAAACCCGCTGCCGCCCATCGACGAAGCCATCGCGGCCGCGCAGGCCGAGGCCCCGAAGAGCAACTACTACACCGAGCCCTACTCCGCGCCGCTGCGCCGGCTCATCAGCGATCAACTCGGTGTGCCCGAGCGGCTGGTCCACATCAATGCCGGCTCCGAACTCATCCTGCGCCAGCTCTTCGACCGCTTCGGCCAGCAGGTCCACCTGCTGACGCCCACCTACGCGCTGTTCCCCGAGATCGCTCGCCGTTACAGCCAGACCCGTCTCATGCCCGACAAGGACTTCGCCTTCGACCTGGCCGAGCTGGCGATTCCCACGGGCACGACGCTGGCGGTGATCGTGAACCCCAACAATCCGAACGGCGGTACCTTCGACATGGCGCCATTGCCGGACCTGCTGCGTGGCCACCCCCAAACACGCTTCCTCGTCGACGAGGCCTTCATCGGCCTGGCGGGGGAATCGGTGGCGCACCTGGTGCCGCAGCACCGCAACCTGCTCGTGACGCGCACGCTGTCCAAGGCGCACAGCCTGGCCGGGTTCCGCGTCGGCTACGGCCTCTTTCCCGAGGACGTCGCCGACGACCTGAACCAGCACAACGACGCTTACCCGCTGGCACGCGCCAGCCAGGCGGCCGCCATCGCCACGCTGCTGCATGAAGACCGCATCCACCAGCGCGTGGTGCAACTGCGGGGCTGGACCGAGGCCTTGGCCGCCGAGTTGCGCGCATTGGGCGTGCGCACCTTCCCCACCCGGACCTACTTCTTCCTGGCCGATTTCGCGCCACACGACGCGTCGGTCGTCGCCAGCCAACTGGCCCGGCGCGCCATCCTCGTCAAGCCCCTCGGCGATGCCGGTCTCGGTCCGGGCTACATGCGCGTCACCACCGCGACGCCGTCCGACAACGAGCGCTTCGTCGAGGCGCTGCGGGAGATCCTGTCCGATGCCCAGAGACGCCCCGTTTGAACAGCACAGCGGCCGCTACGAGGCCTGGTTCGAGGCGCACGATGCGGCTTACGTGTCGGAGTTGCTCGCGCTGCGGTCCTATGTGCCGCTGCAAGGCCGAGGGCTCGAGATCGGCGTCGGCAGCGGCCGCTTTGCGGCGCCGCTGGGCATCCAGGTCGGCGTCGATCCGTCGCCTGCCATGCTCGATCTCGCGCGGCGCCGCGGTGTCGACGCCGTGCAAGGGACCGCGGAAGCGCTTGCGTTTGCCGACGACAGCTTCGACCACGCGCTGATCGTGACCACGATCTGCTTCGTCGACTCGCCGGCGATCATGCTGGCACAGGCGCGGCGCGTGCTGAGGCCGGGTGGGACGCTGGTCATCGGCTTCATCGACCGGGAAAGTGGCCTGGGGCAGGACTACCTGGCGCATCAGTCCGAAAGTGTCTTCTATCGCGAGGCCACCTTCGTTTCGGCCGACGAGGTGGAGCGGCTGCTGCTGGCGGCCGGATACTCGATCCTCGCCTGGGCACAGACGCTGTTCCGGCCGCTCGCCGAGACCCTGGACATCGAGCCGGTGCGGCTCGGCCGCGGCTCGGGTGCGTTCGTCGTCGTCGCCGCACGCAACGAAAAGTGAAGCCGATGTGACGGATCCCGCTCGCCGTCGTCGCGAGTCCACTGCGCGCGGCGTCGCGACGGGCCGTTCTGGCGCCAGCGAGCTCGACCGAGACAGACCATGGAAAACACCTTCTGGACCGCTCTGAGCACCAGCCTCCTCGCGGCCCTGGTGACGTCGCTGGGCATCTACACGATCCGGCGGTTCGCCGATTGGGGGCAGCGCAACACGTCCTACTTCATGTGCTTTGCCGCCGGCGTGCTGATCTCGGCGACTTTCCTGCACATGATCCCGAAGGCCTTCTCGATGAACCCCCAGGCGCCGGCCTGGCTGCTTGCCGGCTTCGTCGGTCTGCACGTCTTCAACCGCTTCCTGACGGCTTTCGTCTGCGAGAAGAGCCCGCAGCGCAAGGACTACGCGATCGGCGTGCTGCCGATGATCGGCATCGGTTTCCACTCCTTCATCGACGGCTTCATCTATTCGATCTCGTTCACGGTCAGCATCTTCACTGGCCTGCTGGCCACGACCGGGATGGTGCTGCACGAGTTCCCGGAAGGGATCGTGACCTACCTGCTGCTGGTTCGCGCCGGGTTCGGCGAGCGGCGGGCCGCGCAACTGGCCTTCCTGGCCGCAGCGGCCACCACACCGCTGGGCATGCTGGTGTCGTACCCGTTCATCCGCGACATCGACAACGAACTGCTCGGGCTGCTGCTGGCGCTGTCGGCCGGTGCGCTGGTCTACGTCGGCGCCACCCACCTGCTGCCGCGGGCCGAACAGGAGCAGAAGCGGTACAGCCTGGTGGCGCTGGCCGGCGGCATCTTGGTGGCCCTGGTGGTGGTCACCTCCAAGCACTGACGACGCCCGCGCAAGGCGAGCGACTTCGCAGACGACCCCAGGAGAGAGACGCATGTCGAACGATGAGACTGGATCCCCGCAATGGCTGGCCCAAGCCGTGCTGGACCCGGCAGCGGCGTTCCAAACCCCGGAAGAGGTCGCCGCGCACCCCGGCCTGAGCAACCAGCAGAAGGTCGACGTGCTGCGCGCGTGGGAATACGACGCCGCCGAGGCCGAGGTCGCCGAGGAAGAGGGCATGGGCGGCCTGCACGAGCACCTGCTGCAACGCATCCTGCTGGCCCTCGGTTCGCTGTCCGATGCCCATGCCGACCGAGCCGTGGCACCCAGCAAGCAGCACGGGCTTTGCTGAGCAGGACGCGCCATCCGGTCGCGGGACAGCATGAGCGCCGCCGTCGCTGTCGTCCTGCTCTCGATGATGTCGCTGCTGAGCTCCTGGGTCGGCGTGGCGCTGGCCATACGCCTCGGCGACAGCGATCGCGCCATCGCCGGCGGCATCGGGTTCTCCGTCGGCATCATGCTGCTGATCTCGCTGCTCGAGCTCACTCCACAGGCCAGCGTCGCGATCGGAGTCCGTCCCACCATGACGAGCTTCGCGCTCGGAGCCGGCCTGGTCTGGACGGCGCATGCGCTCGTGCCTCACATCCACCTCGTGGAAGAGCGCGGTGTGGCGGACAAGGCCCTCGTCCGTTCGGCCTACCTGATCGTCCTGGGGCTGATCCTGCACGACATTCCGGAAGGCTTTGCGATGGCCAATGCCTACCTCGCCTCGCCCGCCCTCGGCGCTCTCGTCTCGGTCGCGATTGCGCTGCACAACATCCCGGAGGAATTCGCCATGGCCGTGCCGGCCTTGCTGACGCGCAGCAAGCGACTGCTGTACGGGGCGGCGCTGCTCTCCGCGCTGGCCGAGCCGGCGGGCGCCATCGTCGGCCTGGTGGCGACGGGTTTCGTGCCCGGGCTCAACGCGCACTTCATGGCCTTCGCGGCCGGGGCCATGACCTTCGTCTCCTTGCACGAACTGCTCCCCATGGCGCGGCGCCATGGACACACGCTGCTTTTCGCTGCCGGGCTGGGCACCAGCGTGCTGGTGTACCGGGCACTGGCCGCCGTCATGCTGGGCACTGCGTTCTGATATCGGTCCGGCGTCCGACGCCCAGCCAGGAAGGCGCCGCGCGGTGCTGGTGGCCATCGTCATCGTTGTGGCCAGAGGTTGACAGCGCTCATTGACAGATCACGGTCCGGTCCCTAGAGTAGGTCGGGCGATACTCTGTACCGTATGAAAGGACTTGTCATGGAAGAGCAACCCCAAGGTTGCGCGCGGGTATCGGGATCGATCACCGATGCCCCTGCGTCCGAGACGCACAGCGCACCCGAACCCAGCCGAAAGGAGGCGACCAGCATGGGCGTACGCGTGGGGCAGAAGGCCCCTGACTTCACGGCCCCGGCCTATTACCGGGGCGGTTTCACCGGCGTCAAGTTGTCGGACTTTGCCGGCAAGTGGGTGATGCTGTGTTTCTACCCCGGCGACTTCACGTTCGTCTGAGCCACAGAAGTGTCCGCGGTCGCGGCGCAATATGACAAGCTCCAGGCACTGGGCGTCGAGGTGATCTCGGTCAGCGTGGACAGCCACTTCGTCCACAAGATCTGGAACGAGAACGAGCTCAGCAAGATGGTGGACGGGGGTGTCCCATTCCACATGGCCTCCGACCAGGCGGGCCACGTCGGGCGCGCCTACGGCGTCTGGGACGAAACCCAGGGCATCGAGTTGCGGGGCCGCTTCATCATCGACCCCGACGGCGTGATCCAGGCGATGGAGGTGATGACCCCGCCCGTGGGCCGCAAGCTCGCGGAGACGGTGCGCCAGGTGCAGGCCTTCCAGCACGTGCGCGCCACCGGCGGCAAGGAAGCCATGCCGGCCGGCTGGGAGCCGGGCAAGCCGACCCTCAAGCCCGGGCCCGATCTGGTGGGCAAGGTCTGGGAGGTCTGGAACCCCTCGATGGAATGAGCCGGCCGAGGGCCTGGGAAGGCCTTCGGTCCGACCCCACAGGCACGACCACCGCGATCGTGCCGCACGATCCCCGCCGGCGACCTGCCGCGCGGGGATTCTTCGTTTTGGGGCGTGCGGCATGGCGCAGGCCGTCCGCGAGAATGCGCATCCAAGCCGGCACGCCGCGACTGTCGCCCCGCCGGCACCCTTGAACGTCCCTCGATGGAGCGATGCATGCCGGCCGATGCCGCGGTGACCCCGAAAGACCTGCCCTCCGTGGAC
>JACZKT010000105.1 GCA_014859905.1 Rubrivivax sp. | reverse complement strand
CGTGAACGCTGTGCGTAGTCGGTGCTGATCTCGGCCGACCAGCTCTTCAGCGGGATCTCGATGGCCGACAGCGCCAGGTAGAAGGCGATCATGGCCACGAACATGTAGCCGCTGCCCGCGTCGGCCGGCGGCATATAGGCCAGCCAGAAGGCCGGCACCGCCAGCAGCGCGCCGGCCATCAGCCAGGGCTTGCGCGGACCAAAGCGGCCGCGCGTGCCGTCGCTGGCGTAGCCGATGAAGGGGTCGATCACGCCGTTGAAGATGCGCGCAAACAGCATCACCGTGGCGATGCCCGCCGTGGTGGCCGCCGTGTGCTTGGCATAGAAGGCCGTGAGCAGCGCCGGAAACGGCGAAATCAGCAGCGCCATGCCCAGCCCCGGCATGGCGTAGGCGGCCAGCAGGCGGATGCTCAGCTTGGGCTTGGACATGGCGACCTTGGGGTGGCGCGTCAGGGCTGCGATGCACGCACCCAGGCCGCGAACTCGGCGATGGCGCCGGGCAGCATGGCTGCCATGGCGGGCTCGGTGGGGTAGTGGCCGGCGCCGGCCACGATCTTCAGGCGCGAGTGGGGCAGCGCCTGGGCCAGGTCGTAGGCGTTGTCGGGCGTGGTGCAGGCGTCGTAGCGGCCGCAGACCTGCATCAGCGGCAGGTGCGCAATGCGCTGCGCATCGCGCACAAGCTGGTTTTCCTGCAGGAAGAAGTGGTGCTGCGCGTAGTGCGCAAAGATGCGCCCGTAGGCCGGGCCGCGCACCGGGTCGCTGGGCTGCAGCGGCGCGCCGAAGTGCATGAAGCCTTCTTCGTAAAGATACAGCCGGGTGGCGAACTCGGCGGCCAGTCGCGCGTCGGTGCCGAGGATGCGGCTGCAGTAGGCACCGCGCAGGTCATTGCGTTCGGCCTCGGGCACGGCGGCGGCAAACTGCTCCCACAGTTCGGGGAAAAGGGTTCGCACGCCGTGGAACCACCACTGGAAGTCGCGCTCGCGCGCCAGCCAGGTGCCCATGACGAACAGGCCCAGGCAGCGCTCGGGATGTTGCTGCGCGTAGGCCAGTGCCACCGTGCTGCCCCAGGAGCCGCCGCTGACCACCCAGCGTGTGATGCCCAGGTGTTCGCGCAGCCGTTCCATGTCGGCGATGGTGTGCTGCAGGGTGTTGGCCGACAGTTCGCCGGCCGGCGTGCTGGCGCCGCAGCCGCGCTGGTCGAACTGCACGATGCGCCAACTTCGGGCATCGGCGAAACGGGTGATGCCCTGCAGCATCGATCCGCCCGGCCCGCCGTGTGCCACCACCATCGGCAGGGCGTCGGGCGAGCCGCTGTCCTGCCAGGCGATGGCGTGGCCGTCGCCCACCGCCAGCAGCCCGCGCTGGCGTGGTGGCGTGGGTGCAAGAAAGGGGTCGTCCAGCCGCTGCATGGTCCGTTGCCGCGCTCAGGCCGGCGCAGCCGTCGGGGCAGGCGGCTTGCCGAAGAAGGCCGCGAGCTTGTCCTCGGCCTCGCCCAGCGCTTCCAGGCCCTTGGGCGGACGCACGAACACGGTCAGCTCGGTGGCGCGGCCGTCGTCGCCCACGGTGAAGATGTCCAGGCCGTGCACCACCCATCTGCCGACGTGGCCCTTGAATTCCATGATCGCTTCGTCGCCTGCGGGCCAGGTGCGTTCATAGTGGAAGTTCTTGATCACCATCGGGATGCCCTGCAGGATCAGCTTGACGACCTTGCGGTCGGTGTGCGGCTTGAGGAAGCGCGGTGTGTGGAAGGTGATGGTCTCGCCGAGCAGTTCGTCCATGCGCGAGTGGTCCTTGCTGGCCACGATCTGCAGCAGCTTGTCGATGAAGGCTTGGGCTTTGGCGGACATGGGTTCGTTGCTCCAGGGTCTTGCGGTCAGGCCAGCGCGGCCACCAGGCGGGCGTGCCAATCGTCGGGTGCATCGGCGCGGTTGAGGGTGCCGGCCACCAGCAGGTCCAGCGCGGGCGCGGCAAACAGCTTGCAGCGCCAGGCCCCGGAATGGCCGATGAAATCGATGCCCTGCAGCCGCGTGTGGAACAGGCCCAGGCCGACGCCGGTGCGCGGCGGCAGCAGACCGTCAGGCTGGGTGGCTATGGTCATGGCTTGCAGCGTGTCGGCCTGCCGGAACAAGCGGCCCTGGAGCAGAGCCCGCAGAAGGGCGGCCTGTTCGGCGGCAGTGCTGACGATGCCGCCGCCACCCCAGTCGAAGCTCAGGCTCACGCCGGCGCTCAGGCAGGGCCTGTCGCCCATCCAGGGCTCGCTCTCGGGCAGGCGGTCGGCCGCCAGACCGGCGGGGTCGCCGCTGTAGGCCAGGTAGGTGTCCAGCAGACCCAGCGGCGCCAGTAGCCGTTGCTGCAGCGCCTGGTGCAGCGGCAGGCCCGTGGTGGCCTCGGTCACCAGGCCCAGCAGCACGTAGCCGGTGTCGCTGTAGTGAAAGGCCGCGCCCGGTGCCGCCAGGCCGGCATCGGCCACTTCGTGCAGGTACCAGTTGAGCACGCCCGCCTGCGGCACGCCGGGCAGTCGCGCGTCCCAGGGCACCCAGCGGTGAGCCGGGTCCACCCGGCCGGCCATCAGGGCACCGATCAGCGAAGCCGGCGCCGGGCCACCGCATTGGTCGCGGTCGTCCACCATCGCGTCGCGCAGGCCGCCGGTGTGCTGCAGCAGGTGGCGCAGCGTGATCGCGTGGCCGAGCGAGCGGCCTTGCACGAGCAGCAAACGGTCCATGACCGCCATCGGCAGCACGCCTGTGGCCGCCAATGGCGTGTCGATGCCCGCCGCGCCAAAGCGTCCCTCTTCGGCCAGTTGCAGCACCAGTGCCGCGGTGAAGGTCTTGCCGATGCTGGCCAGGTGGTATCGGTCATCGGATTGCATGGCGCGGCCGCCCTGGCGCAGCAGGCCGGCTGCGCGCTCGAAAAGGCACTGGCCGCTGGACAGGCGCTCCACGCGCACGGCCGCACCCGCGGCCTGGCCTGCGACCAGGGTGTCGAAGACGCTGTCGATCGTGGCCATCGTCAGGCGCGCGTGGCGATCTTCGGTGGCGTGCTCATCGGCCGGCCGTCATGCCGCCGCGGCGCGCAACTCGGGCCACCAGCCCAGCGTGGCGGCCGCTCCGGTGGGCGCAAGGTACTCGGCACCGCACCAGCCGTCGTAGCCCGAGCGCTTCAGCGCCTGGAAGAAGCGCACGAAGTCCAGCGTGCCGGTGCCGGGTGGCTTGCGCCCCGGCAGGTCGGAGAACTGCACGTGAGCGACGTGGGGGCGCATACGCTGCAAGGCCGCCACCGGGTCCTCGCCGTTCATGGCCACGTGGTAGACGTCGAACTGCAGGGCCGCCAGGTCGGCCAGCGGGCCTTCGAGCAGCGCCACCGCGTCGTCCAGGTGGCCCAGCAGCGCGGTCGGTGTCTCGGTTCGGTTCAGCGGCTCCAGCAGCAGCCGGATGCCAGAGGCCTGCGCCCGCGGCGCCAACCAATGGAGGTTGGCCACCAGCGTGTCCAGGCAGGCTTGCCGGTCGCCGCCTTCGGGCACACGCGACGGGCCCACGTGCACGTGGCGGCAGCCCAGCCGCGTGGCCGTGTCCAGCGCAGCCAGCGCCGCCGTGCGAAAGGCTTCTTCACGGCCAGGCACGCCAGAAAGGCCCGCGCCACCGCCCAGAAAGCCGCCCATGTCCACGTTCAGCAGCGCCACGGCGATGCCCGCCGTTTCACGCGCCTGCACCCAGACATCAGCCGGTGCCTCGGCCAGCATCTGGATCTCCACGCCGTCGAAGCCGGCGTCGCGCGCGGCCTTCAGGCGCTGCGCAACGGCATGCTCGCGGAACATCATCGACACGCTGGTGCTCCATTGCATGGGCTGCTCCTGGTGGGCCTGTCAGGTATTGGCGCCATCGGCGGCGGCGAACGCCCGCAAGCCCGCGCCGCAACGCTGGATGGTCTCGTCGACGTCGGCGTCGGTCATCGCCGTGCTGCCCACCAGCATGCCGCGCGTGGCCATCAACACACCCTCGTTCAGCAGGCAGCGGTGCAGCGCCTGCATGCGCTGCAGGTAGCCTGCGCCTGAACGCTCGTGGAACTCGCGGTAACTGCGGATGGGCTGCTCGAAGAACTGCAGGCTGGTCAGCGAGCCCAGGCCGTTGGCGCGCATGCGCAGGCCTGCCGCGGCGATCTCGCGCGCCAGACCCTGGCGCAATCGATCGCCCTGTACCGCCAGCCGGCTGAACACCTCGGGCGTCAGCGCGCGCATCGAGGCCAGCCCGGCCACCATGGTGACCGGGTTGGCGGTGAAGGTGCCGCTGTGGCTGACCTTCAGCGGCCCGGCCAGGTTGTCGAAGACAGACATCGCCGCCACGCTGCCACCCACCGCGCCCACCGGGAAGCCGCCGCCGATGATCTTGCCCATCACGGTGATGTCCGGCGTCACGCCCACGTGGCCCT
>JACZKT010000104.1 GCA_014859905.1 Rubrivivax sp. | reverse complement strand
CGCTGGCGCTGCTCGGCGACCTCGTCGGGGCGCGGTTGCGGGCAGGCCAGCGCGGCAGGGCCGTCTTCGTCGTCGCTGTCCAGGCTGTCGTGGCCGGCGCGCTGGCGCACCAGGTCGACGATCTTGTGCTTGAGGACGGCCACCAGCCAGCTGCGCAGCGCGGCGCGCCCGCCAAAGTGCGCGCGGCCGGTGACCACGGCTTCGAAGACGTCGTGCACCAGGTCCTCGGCCAACGCCGGGTCGAGCAGCCGCCGGCGCGCGAACTGCACCAGGAAGCTGCGCTGCGGGGCCAGTTCGGCCCAGCCCACGGCGGGCGGTGGCAGCACGGAGGCAGTGTTGTTTGCGGTGGTGGCGGTGGCTGGCATGGCGGCTCTTCCTGGCGGTGGCGATGGCTACACTGTGGCCAGCCCGGATCGCGCCGAGATCACCGAAGATCACAGCCGGGTCACATCGAGATCAGCCATCGGTCCCGGCTGCGGCGTAAGAAACCACCCCAGCGGGCCGACCCCCCAGCCATGGCCAGCCACATCCTCGTTGCCGAAGACCAGGCCGACATCCGCGACCTCATCGTGCTCAACCTGCAGCACGCGGGTTACGCCGTCACCGCGGTGGCCGACGGCCGCGCCGCGCTGGCGAGCCAGCTCGAACGCGCCAGCGACCTGCTGGTGCTGGACCTCATGATGCCGGCGCCGGACGGGCTGGAGGTCTGCAAGGCGCTGCGCGCGCGCGGCCACGCCACGCCGATCCTGATGCTCACCGCCAAGAGCACCGAGCTCGACCGCGTGCTGGGGCTGGAACTGGGCGCCGACGACTACCTGACCAAGCCTTTCTCGATGGCCGAACTGCTGGCGCGCGTGAAGGCGCTGCTGCGCCGCGCCGAATTGCTGCGCGCCGCGCAGAGTGCGCCGGCACTGCAGCCGGCGGTGAGAAACGGCGAACTGGAGATCCTGCCCGGCCGGCGCGAGGTGCGCGTGGGCGGCCGGCCGCTGGACTTCACGGCGCTGGAATTCGACCTGCTGCTGCACTTCGCCAGCCACCCCGGGCACGTGTATTCGCGCGCCCAATTGCTGGACGCCGTGTGGGGCTACTCGCACGAAGGCTACGAACACACCGTCACCACGCACATCAACCGCCTGCGTGCCAAGCTCGAGCAGGATCCGATGCAGCCGCGCTTCATCCTCACCGTGCGCGGTGCCGGCTACAAGATGCGCGATGCACCGTAGGACGTCAGTGTGACCGTCCGCCTGCGCCTGGCGCTGACGATCTTCCTCACCGGCCTGGTCACCGCCGTGGGCGTGATCGCTACGGTGGCCATCGCCTTCCAGCGTTTCGAGCACGAAAGCACCTGGCAACGCGCCGATGCCTTCCTGGCGCGCGTGACGGCGCTGCACGACGACCTGCTGGACGAGCACCAGCGCAACCCGCAGGAGTTCGGCGCTTTCCTGCGCAACCTCGTGCTCTACGAGCCCGGCAGCCAGCTCTACCTGCTGGACGCCCGCGGCACGGTGCTGGCCAGCACCGGACGCATGCAACTGCCACCGGGCTTCCAGGTCAAGCTGGGACCGGTGCAGGAAGCGGTGGCGGCCGCGGCCAGCGGTGACCGGCGGCGCGCCGCCTATGTGATGGGCGACGACCCCGAATACATGAACACCGATGCGGTGATCGCAGCGCGCGCCTTGCGTCGCGCGGTGATCCGCCCGGACGGCCAGGCCGCTGCCGGCTGGCTGTACCTGGTGTGCCGCAAGGAAGGCCTGCCGGCGCAGCGGCTGCAGATGTTCGGCAGCACGCTGGCCGGCCCGGCGCTGGGCGCGGTGGCGGCGCTGATGCTGCTGGCCACGGCGCTGGCGGCATGGATCATCGTCGCCGTGACGCGACCGCTGCGGGTGCTGAGTGACGAGGTCGATGCCGTGGCCCGGCTGGGCTTCAAGGCCGCCGCAGCGGGGCCGCTGGCGGGCGCGCCCGAGGCGCGGGCCGACGACGAGTTCAGCCGCCTGCGCCACGGTTTCCAGACCCTGCTGGCGAGGCTGCGCCAGCAGTGGGACGAACTGCACCGGCTCGACCACTTCCGCCGTGAAGGCGTGTCCAACCTTTCGCACGACCTGCGCTCGCCGCTCACCGCCACGGTGGCCTGCCTGGAAACGCTGGAGCGGCGCTGGGGCGTGGACGCCGCGCGCGACGACGATCGCCGCCTGGTGGCCGTGGCGCTGCGCAACACGCGCAACGCCGCCGGCCTGGTGCGCTCGCTGGGCGACCTGGCGCTGCTGGACGAGCCCGAATTCAAGTTGCGGCCGGCGCGGCTGGAGCTGGGCGAGGTGCTCGACGACATCAGGCTGCGGTTCGCCGAGCGCTTCGCCAAGCTTGGGCTGGCCTTGCGTTTCGAGCAGCAGGGCAGCGAGCCGCTGGTGGCCGACGTCGATGTCGAACTCTTCGAGCGCGCGCTGGCCAACCTGCTGGACAACGCGCTCAAGTTCACGGCGGCTTCGGCTCCCGGCGGCGCCATCGTGCTGGCTGCCGGGCGCCATGGCGACCGCGTCCGGGTCAGCGTGTCCGACCCCGGCCCCGGCATCCCGGCGCCCGACCAGCCGCATCTCTTCGATCGCCACTACCAGAGCCGCGACAAGGTGGCTCCGGCCAGCAGCGAACAAGGCAAGGGCCTGGGGCTGGCGATCGTCAAGCGCATCGTCGAGCTGCATCGCGGCACGGTGGCCGTGCAAAGCGAACCGGGGCGTGGCACGACGGTGACGATCGAACTGCCGGCGGGTTGACGCGGGCCAGCCCCGCGCCCGGCCCGGCCCTGCTACAACAGGGCCTACGCCATTTCT
>JACZKT010000103.1 GCA_014859905.1 Rubrivivax sp. | reverse complement strand
GGCCTTCCTGGCGCACGCACCGCGCGGGCGCTGGGACAGGACGCTGGTGGTGACGCACTTCGCGCCCAGCCTGAAGAGCGCCGACCCGCGCTACGGCGCCCAGCCCGGCACCGCCAGCTTCTGCAGCGCCGACGACGACCTGATCCCGCGCGCCGACCTCTGGCTGCACGGGCACCTGCACTGCCGCCACGACTACCGGGTGCCGCGCCCCGGCCGCGCGCCCGGCCGCGTCGTCTGCAATGCCCGCGGCCTGGCCACCAAGGGCGAGGACCAGGGGCACCTGCCGCTGCTGGTGCTGGACATCTGAACCCGGTTTCCCGCCTGCCGGCGCACGTTTGCTGAGCGCGATCAAGAACCACCGGCGCCGGCAGTGCCACACTCCAGGCCCGGGCCAAGACGGCCCGTCAACGAGCCGGAGCACACATGAAGATCCTTGCCGCCGTCGATGGCAGCCCTTACACGAAGCGCATGCTGGCTTACATCGCCGCGCATGACGACTGGCTGGGCCCGCATCATGAATACACGCTGATCCACGCCGTGCCGGCCGTGCCCCCGCGGGCTGCGATGGTGCTGGAGAAGGAAACGCTCAAGGGCTACTACGACGATTGCGCCGAAAAGGTGTTCAAGCCCATCCGCACCTTCTTCACTCGCCATGGCCTGAACGCGAGCTACGTGACCAAGGTCGGACCGGCCGCCGAAATGATCACCGACGCGGCCAAGAAGGGGCGCTACGACCTGATCATGCTCGGCTCGCACGGCCACGGCACGCTGACCAACCTGGTCATGGGATCGGTGGCCACCAAGGTGCTGGCCAACTGCGACACACCGGCGCTGCTGATCCGCTGAGTCGCAGTCCGCGCGCTGGCCGGGGTCAGCGCGCAGCCGGGCCGTGCAGCCCATGCAGGCAGGTCGAGAGCACCCACTCGACGATCTGCGCGTTGCTGTGCTGGCCGGCGGCCTTCAGAAAGGCCGGCACCGGATCGCAGGCACGGGCAAAGATCGTGTACAGCACCACCTCGGGCGGCAGCGTGGCGTCGATGTCGCCGGCGGCCTGGGCCTGGACGATCCATTCACCGAGGCGCTCACTCACCTGCAGCAGCAACTCCAGATAAGCCCTGTGCGCCATCAGCTCGGCGCGCAGCGAGGAGTTCTGCGAAGGCAGCGTCGGCATCTCGCCAGCCACCTGCAGTTCCAGCGC
This sequence comes from Rubrivivax sp., assembly GCA_014859905.1. GTDB lineage: Bacteria > Pseudomonadota > Gammaproteobacteria > Burkholderiales > Burkholderiaceae_C > Rubrivivax. The sequence continues at coordinate 8,033 of JACZKT010000103.1, read as the reverse complement.
CCAACGCGTAAGCGCCTCCAGCCGCTGCATGGCGGTGGCCTCGGGCCGCGCAGCCTGCTGGTCGATCACCGCCAGCGTGCGCTGCAGCAAGCGCACCATGGCTGCCGCGGCCAGCGCTTCCTTGGACGGGAAGTGCTTGTACAGGCTGGCCTTGGCGATACCGACGTCGGCCGCCACTTCGTCCACGGTCATGAGGTCGAAGCCCTTGTCGGCGAGCAAGCGGTTGACCGACTCGACGATGGCGTCCTCACGGACACGCAGCACTTGTTCGCGAAAGGAAAGACGGGCCATGAGCCAATTCTAGCCGCGACCGTCACCAGATGAACTGATCAGTCGCGCCGGTGGCCGCGCCGGCACCGGCCGCCAGGCACGGCCTCGGAGTCCCTCAGTACGCCGGCTTGCGCCGGGCCCACATCTTGTGCATCCAGCCGTCGGGCCCGTCCATCGGCGACGCCTTGGCCGGCGTCGAGTCGTCGGGCATCTCGCTCAGACTGAGGTCCAGTCCGAAGGCAGTGCCCAGGTCGGCCGGGTCGTCCTGCGGCGGCCGTTCGGCGGCCGGCCTGAGTCCGAACCAGCGGCGCGAGGTATCGGACTTGGACATGGCGGCAACCTTTTGCAATGAGCTGTAACCAGTGTCACTGCAAGCCCGCGCGGCGAAACATCGAACAGAGGGGTCGCCGTGCGGCAATTCACGGCCGCGCAGCCTGCCGGAATTTGGGTCGGGCCCGCGCCTGGGTACCGTGGCGCCGTAGCGACGGCCGCCGATACAATCGCGCCCCCTTGCAACGGCCGCACTGCCCGCAACCGCACCGGCCTGCACCATGACCCCCACCCGAACCGCATCGCGGCCGCCGGGGCCGCAGGGCTTTGCGGCCATCGACTTCGGCACCTCCAATTCCGCCGTCGCCGTGCCGCGCCCCGACGGCGGCATGCGCCTGGTCGAGCTGGAGCCCGGCTTCCAGACCATGCCCACGGCGGTGTTCTACCGTGCCGACACCCCGCCGCAGCAGCTGGAAGCCGAGCGCCTGTATGGCCGCGCTGCCGTGGCCGCCTACGTCGACGGCATCGACGGCCGCCTGATGCGGTCGATGAAGAGCATCCTCGGCGCCTCGCTGCTCGAGCAGAGCACCGACGTCGGCGGCGGCCGTGCCGTGCGCTACCGCGATGTGGTCAGCGGCTACCTGCGGCGCTTGAAGCAGTGCGCCGAGGCCGAGGCCGGCACGCCGATCACGCGCGTGGTGCTGGGCCGGCCGGTGTTCTTCGTCGACGACGACGCCGAGCGCGACGCCCGCGCGCAGGCGGCATTGGAAGGCGCGGCAAACGCGGTCGGTTTTGCCGAGGTGTCCTTCCAGTACGAGCCGATCGCCGCCGCGCTCGACCACGAAAGCCGGATCGACCGCGAACAGCTCGTGCTGGTGGCCGACATCGGCGGCGGCACCTCCGACTTCTCGCTCGTGCGCGTCGGCCCGGCGCGCCGCGGCCGCGCCGAGCGCCGCGACGACATCCTGGCCAACCATGGCGTGCACCGCGCCGGCACCGACTTCGACCGCCATGTCGAACTGGCCAGCATCCTGCCGCTGCTCGGCTACAGGTCGCTGCGGCCGACGCGCCCGGGCGAGGTGGCGCGCGAGGTGCCGCACGCGGCGTACTTCGACCTCGCCACCTGGCACCTCATCAACACCGTCTATGCCCCCGCGCGGCTGGCCGAGCTGCGCGGCATGAAGGCCTGGTATGCCGAGCCGAAGCACCATAGCCGGCTGATGAGCACGGTGAGGCAGCGCCTGGGCCACGCCCTGGCCGCCGCGGCCGAGCAGGCCAAGATCGACGTCGCGCAGCAGGGGCAGGCGCAGATCGACCTCTCGGCGCTGGAGCGCGGCCTGTCGGCGACGCTGCACGAGGCCGATGCCGCAGCGGCGATCGAGACCGACCTCGCCCGCATCGTGCAGGCCGCGCGCGAGACGGCGCGCCAGGCCGGTGTCGCGCCGGCGGCGGTGGCGGTGGTCTATTTCACCGGCGGCTCGACCGGACTGACGCCGCTGGTGGACCGCATCGCGGCGTGTTTTCCGGCCGCGCAGCGTGTGCGCGGCGACCGCTATGCCAGCGTCGCGCAGGGCCTGGGGTTGCACGCCCGGGCGCTGTTCGACTGACCGGCCGGCGCCGCATCGAGGCCTGAAGCGCCAACGCGCGGCTACCATCGAGCCCACTTTGCAGGAGGCACGATGACCCGCCCACACCCGCTCGCCTGGATCGCCGCCGTGCTGGCCGCGGCACTGCTCGCGGCCTCGCTGCCGGCGCTGGCACAGCCGAAGAAGGACACCGCCGTGCTGGCGATGACGCTCGAGCCGCCGGGCCTGGACCCGACGGCCGGCGCGGCCTCGGCCATCGCCGAGATCACGCTGTACAACATCTACGAGACGCTGACCAGGATCACCAGCGACGGCCGCACCGTGCCGCTGCTGGCCGAGGGCTGGACGGTGTCGCCCGACCTCAGGACCTGGACCTTCAGGCTGAAGCGCGGCGTGAGCTTCCACAACGGCGAAGCGTTCGATGCGGCGGCGGTGAAGTACTCCTTCGAACGCGCCGCCGACAAGGCGAGCACGAACAAGGACAAGGCCGTCTACGCCAACATCGCCGGCATCGAGACGCCCGACGCCCACACGGCGGTGCTGAACCTGAAGAACGGCAACCCCGACCTGCTGTTCCAGCTGGGCCAGGCCACGGCCATCATCGTCGAGCCCAAGAGCGTGGCCGGCAACCAGACGCAGCCCGTCGGCACCGGGCCCTACCGGCTGGAGGCCTGGAACAAGGGTGCCTCGGTCACCCTGGTGCGCTGGGACGGCCACCGCGATGCCAGGGACGTGAAGCTGCGGCGCGTGACGATGCGCTTCATCAGCGACCCGGCGGCGCAGGTGGCGGCCTTGCTGTCCGGCGACGTGGACATCTTCCCGCGCGTGGCCGCGGCACGCAGCCTGAAGGCCTTCGAGGCCAACAAGAATTTCCAGGTGCTGGTCGGTGGCTCGCGCGCCAAGACCATCGTCGCCATCAACAACAAGCGCAAGCCGCTGGACGACGTTCGCGTGCGCCGCGCCATCGCCGCGGCCATCGACCGCCAGGCGGTGATCGAAGGCGCCGCCGACGGCTTCGGCGTGCCCATCGGCAGCTTCTACGTGCCGGGAGCGCCGGGTTACATCGACACCACCGGCGTCAACCCGTTCGACCCCGCCAAGGCGCGCGCGCTGCTGCACCAGGCCGGCATCACGCCGCCGCTGGAACTGACGATGAAGCTGCCGCCCACGCCCTACGCGCGCCAGGGCGGCGAGGTCGTCGCGGCGATGCTGGCCAAGGTGGGCATCAACGCGAAGATCGAAAACGTCGAGTGGGCGCAGTGGCTCAGCGGCGTGTACGGCCAGAAGGCCTACGACCTGACCATCATCTCGCACGTCGAGCCGCTGGACTTCGGCAACTTCGCGCGGCCCAACTACTACTGGAACTACGACTCGGCCGAGTTCAACACGCTGTGGGCCAAGGTGCAGGCGACGATCGACCCCGCCGAACGCAACAGGCTGATGGCCGAGGCGCAAACGCTGGTGGCCCGCGACGTGGTGGCCGCCTACCTCTACCAGCCGACCTGGATCACGGTCGCCAACGCCCGGCTCAGGGGGCTGTGGAAGGACATGCCGCTGTTCGTCAACGACCTGGCGGCGCTGAGCTGGCAGTGAGCACCGGCGCGACTGCGGCGGTATAGCTCGCTCTCCCGCCCGGGCGGGAGAGCGAGGTCGTGTCAGCGTTCGCCGGCGGCCGTGCTCGGCTGCTCGGGCAGCCCGGCCAGGTGTTCGGCGTCGGCCCAATGCTCGACCTGCAGCGCACCGCCGGCCCAGCGCAGGCGGTTGAGGCCGGTGTTGGGGATCTCGCAGGCGCGCAGGCCGTCCAGCGGCAGGCCGTGGGCGCTGCGCCAGAGCATGTCCAGCACACCGCCATGCGTGACCACGGCCAGGCGCATGCCGGATCGCGCCGCCGCCAACTCGCGCACCGCGGCCATCACGCGGTCGTGAAACTGGCGCAGGCTTTCGCCGCCGGGCAAGGCGAAGTCGGCGCGATGCTCCAGCCAGCGCAGCCACAACTCGGGGTACCTGGCCTTGATGGAGGGCACGTCCAGACCTTCCAGGACGCCGAAGTTCTGCTCGCGAAAACCGGCCAGCGCCAGCGGCGCGAGGCGCCAGGCCGCCGCCAGCGGCGCCGCCGTCTCGCGGGCGCGCTGCAGGTCGCTGCTGAACAGCGCGTCGTGGCGGTCGGCCGCCAGGCGTGAGGCCAGGCGCGCCGCCTGCGCCAGGCCGGCGGCGTTCAGCGGCACGTCGATCTGGCCCTGGAAGCGCTGCTGGCGGTTCCAGTCGGTTTCGCCGTGGCGGATGAAGAGCAGTTCGGTCACTTGGCGAAGAGCTGCGAGCGGTCGCGGAAGGACTTGAACTCGAGCGCGTTGCCGGCCGGGTCGTGGAAGAACATCGTGGCCTGTTCGCCGACCTGGCCGGCGAAACGGATGTAGGGTTCGATGACGAACTTCACGCCGTGCTCGCGCAACTGCGCGGCCAGCGTGTGGAACGCGTCCCAGTCCAGCACGACGCCGAAGTGCGGCACCGGCACGTCGTGGCCGTCGACCTCGTTGTGGTGCGCCCGCGCGCGCGGCGGCGCGAGGTGGGCCACGATCTGGTGGCCGAAGAGGTCGAAGTCGATCCATTCGTTGCTGGAGCGGCCTTCGGGGCAACCCAGCACGCCGCCGTAGAAGCGGCGTGCGGCGGCGAGGTCATCGACCGGAAAGGCGAGGTGAAACGGGGCGAGGTCGTGCATGTTCGGCGGCGTCGGGTAGGGGCGTAGCGGTGCGCTGGCACCGGGATCCGCATTGTCGCCCTCGCGGCCGCATCTGGCAGACTCGCTGGCCATGTCCACCGTCGTGCTGATCCCCGGCCCGGCCTGCGGCGAGGCCGCCGCGCTGACGCCGCCGGAGCAGGCGCAGGAGATCGCGGCGCTGGTGCCGCGAGCGCGTGTGAGCGCGCTGGCGCCGGACTGGCTGACCTGGATCAACGCTTGACTTCGGGCGCGTAGATGCTCGCGTCGGTGCTCAGCAGGTCGAGCGGGTGGCGGCGGCCGGCCAGGTGGTCCTCGACGCAGCGCAGCACCAGCGGGCTGCGGTGGCGGGCGCTGCTGGCGCGCAGCTCGTCGGGCGTCAGCCACAAGGTGCGCACGATGCCGGTGTCCAGCGGGCGGCCGGGCAGCGGCTCGCCGACGCCGCCGCAGTAAGCGAAGCGCAGGTAGGTCACGTCTTCACCGGTGGCCGGGCGCGTGAAGCGCGAGAGGTAGACACCGACCAGCGCTTCGGGTGTGAAGGCACGGGCCGTTTCCTCGAGCGTTTCCCGCACCACACCCTGCAGCGGCGACTCGCCCGGGTCCAGGTGGCCGGCCGGGTTGTTCAGCTTCAGGCCTTCGGGCGTGTGCTCTTCGACCAGCAGGTAACGGCCCGCGCATTCGACGATCGCGGCGACGGTGACGCTCGGGCTCCAGCGGGAAACGGGGCTCATGGCGCAAATGGTAGGCCCTGCTTTGCGTCAGCGGCGCCGCGCAGAGTTTGTGGTAGCTTCGCCGACCACCATCCAACACAAAACGCGAGGAGGCCTGCATGCTCATAGGCGTACCGCTCGAAACCGCGGCGGGGGAGACTCGTGTCGCGGTCACGCCCGAGACGGCCAGGAAGCTCAAGGCGCAGGGCCACCAGATCAAGGTGCAGTCGGGTGCCGGCATGGCCGCCAGCGCCACCGACGAGGCCTATGTCGCCGCCGGTGCCGAGATCACCGACCGCGCCGGCGCCTTCGCCGCCGACCTGGTGCTCAAGGTGAGGAGCCCCGACGCCGACGAGCTGAGCCTGATGAAGCCCGGCACCAACCTCGTCGGCATGCTCAACCCCTTCGACAAGGACAACCTGGCACGCCTGGCCGCCGCCGGGCTGACCAGCTTCGCGCTCGAGGCCGCGCCGCGCACCACGCGTGCGCAGAGCATGGACGTGCTGTCTAGTCAGGCCAACATCGCCGGCTACAAGGCCGTGATGATGGCCGCCGACAAGTACCAGCGCCTGTTCCCGATGCTGATGACGGCCGCCGGCACCATCAAGGCCGCGCGCGTGGTGATCCTGGGCGTCGGCGTGGCGGGGCTGCAGGCCATCGCCACCGCCAAGCGGTTGGGTGCCGTCATCGAGGCCAGCGACGTGCGGCCTTCGGTGAAGGAACAGGTGGAAAGCCTGGGCGCCAAATTCATCGACGTGCCCTACGAGACCGCCGAAGAGAAGGAAGCTGCAGAGGGCGTGGGCGGCTACGCCAAGCCGATGCCGCAGAGCTGGATGGACCGCCAGAAGGTCGAGGTGGCCAAGAAGGTGGCCGCGGCCGACATCGTCGTCAGCACCGCGCTGATCCCGGGGCGCGCGGCGCCGGTGCTGATCACCGAGGACATGGTCAAGGCCATGAAGCCCGGCAGCGTGATCGTCGACATGGCCGCACCGGCCGGCGGCAACTGCCCGCTCACCGAGGCCGGCAAGACCGTCGTCAAGCACGGCGTCACGATCGTCGGCGAGACCAACATCCCGGCGCTGGTGGCGGCCGACTCTTCGTCGCTGTATGCGCGCAACGTGCTCGACTTCCTCAAGCTCGTGATCACCAAGGAAGGCGGCTTCGACGTGCCGATGGACGACGACATCGTGGTCGCCTGCCTGATGACACGCGACGGCGAAGTCCGTCGCAAGTCCTGAGTCCGCGGCGAAGTCGAGCGCAATCAAGGAACAAGAACATGGACATCGTCAGCCCCACCATCACCAACCTCATCATCTTCGTGCTCGCCATCTACGTGGGCTACCACGTGGTGTGGACGGTGACACCCGCGCTGCACACGCCGCTGATGGCGGTGACCAACGCGATCTCGGCCATCGTCATCGTCGGCGCCATGCTCGCCGCGGCGTTGACCGAGACCACCCTCGGCCGCACCATGGGCGTGCTGGCGATGGCGCTGGCGGCGGTCAACGTCTTCGGCGGCTTCCTCGTCACGCGGCGCATGCTCGAGATGTTCAAGAAGAAAGAGAAGAAGACTCCGGCGGCGGGGGACAAGCCATGAGCATGAGCCTCGTCACGCTGCTGTACCTGGTGGCCAGCGTCTGTTTCATCCAGGCGCTCAAGGGCCTGAGCCACCCCACGACATCGATCCGCGGCAGCCTGTTCGGCATGGTCGGCATGGCCATTGCCATGTTCACCACGGCGGCGCTGATCGTCGAGCTCGCCGGCAGCATGGGCCCGTCACGCGCCCAGGGCATGGTCTGGGTGCTGGTCGGGCTGCTGCCCGGCGCCATCTACGGCGCCTGGCGCGCCAAGACGGTCGAGATGACCAAGATGCCCGAGCTGGTGGCCTTCTTCCACAGCATGATCGGCCTGGCGGCGGTGTTCATTGCCGTCGCCGCGGTGGCCGAACCCTGGGCCTTCGGCATCGTCGCCAAGGGCGCGCCCATCCCCACCGGCAACCGCTTCGAGCTGTTCCTGGGCGCGGCCATCGGCGCCATCACCTTCAGCGGCTCGGTGATCGCCTGGGGCAAGCTCTCGGGCACCTACAAGTTCCGCCTCTTCCAGGGCGCGCCGGTCACCTTCGGCGGCCAGCACATGTTGAACCTGGTGCTCGGCATCGCCACCGTCGCGCTGGGCCTGGTCTTCGCCTTCACCGAGAACTGGCCGGCGTTTTTCGCCATGCTGGCGCTGAGCTTCGTGATCGGCGTGCTGATCATCATCCCGATCGGCGGCGCCGACATGCCGGTGGTGGTGAGCATGCTCAACAGCTACTCGGGCTGGGCCGCGGCGGGCATCGGCTTCAGCCTCAACAACAGCATGCTGATCATCGCCGGCAGCTTGGTGGGCAGCTCGGGCGCGATCCTGAGCTACATCATGTGCAAGGCCATGAACCGCTCGTTCTTCAACGTCATCCTGGGCGGCTTCGGCGGCGAAGTCGCCCAGGAT
>JACZKT010000102.1 GCA_014859905.1 Rubrivivax sp. | reverse complement strand
CGCTGGCGCTGGCGCTGTTCGCCTGGCTGCTGACCTTGCACCCTGCTGCCGCCGGGCGTACCTATGCCGCCTACGGCGGCATGTACATCGCGGTCGCGCTGGCCTGGCTGTGTTTTGTCGACGGGGTGGCGCTGACGCGCTGGGACTGGGCCGGCGCGGCGGTGGCGCTGGCGGGCATGGCGATCATTGCGCTGCAGCCGGCGGTGCGCGGTTGACAGTTTGCGATGACCTGTTGCTAACGGGCTCTCAGCCGGCCGCTCCCGGGCGTCGGTGCGCGGGCTCATGATCCTGGCCGTGATCGCGATCGTGGTCGTCACGCGTCGCATCGGCCCGCGGCTCGCCAGCGCCGCCAACGGACGGCAGCGCCGCACAGCCTTCGCAGAAGGCCTCGCGCACCACCTGCAGCGTTACATGGCGGATCTCGAAGTGCTCGTGCAGTTCGTTGGTGGCGTGTTTCAGGAAGGCATCGTCGCCGCCGCCGTCGGGCATCACCAGGTGCGCGGTGAGCGCCGTCTCGCTGGTGCCCATGGCCCACACGTGCAGGTCGTGCACCTGGGCCACGCCGGGCAGGCCCTGCAGCAGCGCCTGCACGGCGTGCAGGTCGACGCTTTCGGGCACGCCGTCGAACAGCAGGTGCAGCGACTGCCTGAACAGGCTCCAGGTGCCGACGACGATGAGCGCGGCGATGACCAGGCTGACCACCGGGTCGAGCCAGTTCCACGCGAACCACAGGGACAACGCACCGGCCACCACGACACCGGCCGAGACCAGCGCATCGGCGGCCATGTGCAGGAAGGCGCCGCGGATGTTGAGGTCGCTCTTGCTGCCGCGCATGAACAGCAGCGCGGTGGCGGTGTTGACGACGATGCCGATGCCGGCCACGACCATGATCGTGACGCCTTCCATCGGCAGCGGCGACTGCAGCCGGTGCACCGCCTCCCAGGCCAGCGAGCCCATCGCCACCAGCAGCAGCAGCGCGTTGACGAAGGCGGCCAGGATGCTGGCGCGCTTCCAGCCGTAGGTGTGGCGCGCATCGGGCCGCAGCCGGCCGGCCAGCGCGCCGCCCCAGGCCAGCACGAGGCCGATGACGTCGCTCAGGTTGTGCCCGGCGTCGGCCAGCAGGGCCAGCGAATTGACCTTCCAGCCGTAGAAGGCCTCGATGGCGACGAAGGCGATGTTCAGCCCGATGCCGATGGCAAAGGCCGCGTTGTAGCTGGCGGGGGCGTGGCTGTGGTCGTGGCCTGCACTCATGACGGGAGCGTGACCTTGCGGCGCAATGTGCCGGCCAGGTCGGTGCCTGGTGCGACGGTGTTGTAGACGGTGCCGAAGCGGCGCACATTCTCGTGCAGCAGGTCCAGGCGGCGGTCGGATTCGTCGCTGTCGACGACGATCTCGTAGCGTATCGATTCCAGCTTCGGTGGCACGTCCTGGCGCACGCCGTGCACCTGCACCTCGACGCCGCGCAGCTCGAACTCCAGGATCGGCACGACGCGCTCGATGCCCTTGATGATGCAAGCCGACAGCGCCGCCAGCAGCAGCTCGGCCGGGTTGAAGGCCTGCGGGTTGCCGGCCAGGTCGGTGTCCAGGGCCAGCGTCGCCTGCTTGCAGCGCGCTTCGCTGGCGTGCGCCGACAGCCGCACCGAGACCACATCGAAGCTCATCTTCGCGGGTGCGTTCATGTCAGTTGTTCCACCGTGCTTTGCACGACGCGCGACGCATGAATCGTTCGTGCGTGCAGCGAGTCTGCTTGCGGCCCTTTGCGGACCTTGCCGGGTGTGCGCTTTCTGCGCTCGACGTATTGCGCCGGTCGCGTCAGGCGGTGCTCGCCGAGAACAAGCACTGCATGCCGCAAAGGGGTGTCCGGGCGGGGCGCGGCGTGCGTGTGAGGCGCCGAGCAGCGCAGGGTTCATGGCCCGCGCGCGCAGCGCGCTTCGTGGACTGACTTGGCGCATCCTGTCTGAGCGTAGCGAACGAAGTGAGCGCAGCGAGTTATGCGCCGGGCCATG